>NZ_QRHM01000052.1:0-1811 GCF_003470325.1 Collinsella sp. AM24-1
ATGGCGAAGCCCATGGCCGGCAGGATGTTGGCGGCAACGCCGCAACCATCGATCACAAAGGACGGGATAAAGTCGAGCAGGCCTTGGATGGCGTCGGAGCCCAGGTAGAACGCGCCGGCACAGAGCAGGAAGTACTCGATGCAGCCCCAAATTCCAATTCCCCAATGAACGGCATAGATGCCTTTGAGGTTTCCCTTGAGAGCAAACTTGTCTGCCATGTCGACAAACACGGGGAACAAGGCGTTGGTAATATTACCAATCGTCAGCGAAAGGACGGCGATGGGCATGGCAAGCGCGATAGCCGTCTCGGTACCCTGACCGAGCTGAATGGCAAACGCACAGGCGAGCACGCCACCGACGGTTTCGTTGGGCGGCACGTAAGCGCCGATGGAGATCGAGCCCATAAACAGCAGCTCAAGGCTTGCACCTACGGCAAGACCGGTCTGTAGGTCCCCCAGGACCAGGCCCACGAGCGGGCACAGGACGATGGGGCGGAACGCATAGAGCGAACCGAGCTGGTAGTCGAGACATCCAAACGCTCCGACTAAGCCGACGAGGATTGCTTGGGTAAGCATAGTTCCTCCCAATTAGGAATCTCGAACCGTCGCCACTCCCGTCGCGCGCGTTGTTGATATCAATTCCGGGAGTTCGATTACACGGCTCGAAGCGTACCTGGTGTGCTGCTAACACCCATGCCAGGTACAAATGATTTGATACCAATTATAGGTATGCAGGTTCTTACTATTTAATACCACTCGCTCAGCGGGGTGTTTTTTACCGTAAACGGCAGACGTATCCCATCAGGCACGCTCTTTGTTTCGATGGCGGACAAGCGCCACCAGAAAGCCATCGCCAAAGGCATCGGATGCCAAGTTGGCTACAATCACCAAAACGATAATCGCCGCGCCCAAAAACTCGTTCCAGTGAAAGACCTCGCCAAAGAGGAGCGCCGACCAGCAGGGAGCGAGCACGACCTCGCTCATGCAGACCAAGTTGGCCGCAAACGCGTTGGTGCGCGCAATCCCCTTGGCATACAGCACGCTCGCAAGACCACTGCAAAAAAGGCCATGCACCAGCATGAGCCCCCACTCAAATGGTCTCACGGAGTCTAGGGCACCAGCAAAATAGACGATCGGCAGCATCGAGATACCGCAGGAGATGAGCGAGGACACCATGGGCGAGGCGTCGGGGCGAGAGTTCAAAAAGAAGCACAGCCCAAAGGCGGCGCCCGAAATGATGGCAAGCAGGTTGCCGAGCATGCCCTCGGGACTCAAATCACCTAAAAAGAAAAGTCCCATACCCGTAAAAGCAACCACCACAGAGGCGATCTTAGCAGGCGAAGGCAACGTGTGAGTTGCGAGCGATTGATACACGATAACGAAAATCATCGAGGTGTACTGCAGGACGATCGCGTTGCCGACCGTCGTGAGCTGGTTGGCAAAGTTAAACGTGGTGCCCGTCACGAAGTTGCAGACGGCCACAAGGGCAATAAGACGGCTGACGCGGAGGACAGGCCTGCCGACGAGCAGGATAAAGAGTGCCATAAATATTGCCGTGACGGCACCGATCAAAAGAGCTGACTGCGAATTGGCGTGAACGAGGATACCGATAAAGCTCCACAAGAGCGCGGTGCCAAATAGATACATCGCCCCGCTCACGCCGTTATCGGGTGGATTGTCAGATCGAATCACGAAGCACCTCCAGCTAGCTTTCGGTAATAAAAAACGGCGACCGCAATGGGTCGCCGTTTCCCTTGGGGGCAGATAATAGGCCGGGCCCTTACGCCAGCACGCCGAAGAACGCGCCGACGA
>NZ_QRHM01000053.1:0-1005 GCF_003470325.1 Collinsella sp. AM24-1
CGCTCGCTCATATGACCCAATCCACTGTCAAGGGCCACAATGGCCCCGCCGACCGCTTGCAATCGGTCGGCGGGGCCTGCCGTTAAACCCGTCCCGGTCCGCCCCCGGCATGTCATCGACGCCTTCGGCTCAGTCTCATATCCGCGGATACCGCTCCGGCGGCCCGCAATCCTCTCCTTCGGCGGGGTTCCCCTAGTCTGTCTTCGCGCATGCGGCGGCCGCCGCGCGCACGGCGAGAACGGGGGTGTCCCCGAAGGCTGCCCGGCTCGCCGGGACGGGGGCTTATGTCTATTCCGCGCCCTCCCGGCACATCGTGCCGAGGGCCCACAGCCACCTCACGAGCTCGGCCGCGGTGGCCGCGTTCGCCTTCGCCTGCGGCATCCCGCGGGCGATCATCTCCTCGCGGCGGCGCAGGAGCCTCTCGGACCCCTTCCTCCCGTGCATCCTTATCTCGAGGGGCACGCCGGAGCCCTTGGGCATCAGCTTCGGCTGGTGGCCGGCCTGGGCATAGCACCAGGACCCCTCGACAGCCAGCTTCCTGACGAGCGCGTTGCCGGCCCCGCTGATTCCGCCGAGGCGCACGGAGTCCGCGCTCGACCTCTGCTTCGGGGCGAGGCCGAAGTAGGCCGTCACCTGCCTGCCGGAGCGGAACCTCGAGAAGTCGCCGACCTCGGACGCGAAGGCGGCGGCGAGCGCGAACCCGCACCCCTTGATCGACTGGAGCGCCTCGACCTCGGCCGAGAGGGGGCCCGCCGCGACGGCGGCCCTGTATTCGGCGAGGAGGGCCTCCCTCGTCTCGTCGGCCGCCTCGACCTCGTTCCTCAGCGCCGCAAGCGCCCGGATGCCTCCGTCGTCGGCGGGGTGTATGCCGTCGAGCCACCTGAGGAAGCCGTACGTCCAGTACTTCCGGGGGTTGCCGGCCGGCGTCGTGCCGCCGTAGACATAGCCGCGGCGGGCTAGGAACGCCAGGAGCCGCTGCTTCGCCGCCGCGAGCCTCGCGGTCGC
>NZ_QRHM01000053.1:1060-1558 GCF_003470325.1 Collinsella sp. AM24-1
GTGGGCGGCGGCGAGGTCCCTGAGCCCCTCGATCTCGGGGGACGGCACCCATACCGGGGTGACGTCGTGCGACAGTATCGCCTTGGCCATCCTGGCCGCGTCGTTGCGGTCGTTCTTGGACGAGAGGTCGGCGGCCGACCTCGGGACCTTGGAGACGGCCGCGACGACGCAGTCGACGCCGAGCCCGGAGAGCTCCCTTTGCGGGGCGAAGCCGAGGTAGCCGCTCTCGTAGGCGGCGAGCGACGGGCCGGGGAAGCCCGACATCCACTCCGCGACCTCGCCCCAGGGGTTGCCGCGGAACCTCCTCGTCACGGCCTCGCCCGTCTCCGCGTCGAGCGCGCAGACGGTGGTGGACCTGAGGTGTACGTCCATTCCGAAGGCGGTAGAATATCTAGGCACGGGAGCCTCCCAACCTCGTTGCGGCGCGGCTGCGCCTCTGGCACTTCAACAACATTGTCGCAGCCCCGACCCGCGGTCACGAGCGGGGGCTCCTGTCGT
>NZ_QRHM01000054.1:0-1538 GCF_003470325.1 Collinsella sp. AM24-1
AGGCTCTGTTAGACCAGGATTGACATTCCGCCCCGTCATCTTCTTGCGATTGCACAATGGTCGCCCCTTGTCGAATCTGAATCCGGCAAGGGGCGATGCGCCCGAGACCGGACGAGTTGCTCGCCTGGCCCTGCCGTTTCATGCCGACCTGCCGGCTAACTCGCCGTCTCCCCGTCGGGCGCCGGCGTCTTGACCCTCATCTCGAACGGCATCCCGCCCTCTCGGACGAGCGCCCTGAGGAACGCGTTGACGGCGGTGGACATGGACAGGCCGAGCTCGTCCAGGATGGCCGTGGCCTCCCTCTTGACCTCCGGGTCGATGCGGATCGTCGTGGCCGGTATGTTCGACGGCATGGCCTCACCCCTCCTCGTGTATCGCGGTGCGACCATTCTACCGCCTCTATGCGGCGGGCGCGGCCCAGTAGTCCATGTAGGGCGGCTCCACGTTGAACATGTCGCGGACGCGGCTCCTGCAGACGCCGTGCGCGAGCTGCCGCGCGACCGTGCGCCCGGCCGCGCCGGAATCGGTCGCCATGAAGGTCCGGCACCACCTGAACCAGGCGAGGTAGGCGTCGAGGTGCTTCGTCGACACGCCCCTGAACGGCTCCATGAAGGCGCCGAGGAGCGAGTGGACGGTGTTGACCCGGTTGATGGTCCCCCCGGAGCGGTCCTTGGGGTCGTAGGCCGCGTGCGCGGCGACCTCGAGCTCGGCGAGGACGCCGACGTAGGCGGCCGCCCTGTCGGTCGCGACGACCGAGCCGGCCGCGATGCGGCCCCTCAGCGCGTCCATGGCGCGCTCCCTCGAAAGGGCGCCCCGCCCCGTGACCTCGAGGAACGTCTCGTTCGAGTCGTTCACTCCGGTCATGACGCAGATCCGCTCGCGCGACAGCCCGCGTCTGTGCACCTGCTTGCCGCGGTGCCGGGAGGGGCGCGGCATCGTGAACGACCCCTTCGCGTGGTTGCCCTTGAACGACTCGGGGAAATAGGTCTCGTCGAGCTCGCAGCCGCAGCCCCGCTCGACCCTGAACGAGGGGGAGTAGGCCGAGAGGCACTCGATCAGCCTGTGGCGCATGGTGTAGGCGGTCTTGAGGCAGACGCGGCAGCGCCTCGCGCATTCGCGCAGGGGCAGCATGAGCACGAAGCACTCGGCGTAGGCCATCCAGGTCTCCTTCGGGAGCTTGCTCGTCCCCAGGATGCGCTCGCTGCCCATGCCGAAGGTCCTGCCGCAGCCCCGGCAGAGGTAGCGCTGCTCGCCGTTCTTCGATTTGCCCTTCTTCACGACCGCGGCGGACCCGCAGCGCGGGCAGCGTTCGATTTCGTAGGCGGAGCCGGCCGCGTCGTCGAACGCCGCCGCGCGGATCACGTCCCTGACGGACTCGATAGCGCGGCGGCGCTCGGTCTTGCTGAGGTTCGCCATGCCCTTCTTGAAGTTGAGGACCAGGTCTTCGGCGTTCATGCTGCCCCCATCATCGCGGTCTATGGGGTCAACGATATGGCACCGTGGGGACACATGTATGTCAATCCTGGTCTAACAGAGCC
>NZ_QRHM01000055.1:0-1034 GCF_003470325.1 Collinsella sp. AM24-1
GGCACGACCGGCAGGGGGCTCCCCCTCGAGGCGCTGCGCCTCGTCCTGTCCGACGCCTCGACCGGCGAGCCCCTCGGCTCTGACGCCCTGTCCGTCGAGGCCCACGTCTCCAACGTCGGCTGGCAGGCCGCCGTCGGCAACGGCGGCACCGCCGGCACCACCGGCCAGGCCCGCGCCGTCGAGGCCCTGAGGGTCAGGCTGTCCGCGGACCTGTCGGCCCGCTACACCGTCTGGTACCGCGTCCACTCCGCCGAGTTCGGATGGCTCGGCTGGGCGTGCGACGGCGCCGACGCCGGCTCGGCGGGCTACGGCCGCGCCGTCCAGGCCGTCCAGGTCGCGGTCCTGCCCAAGGGCGACCCCGCCCCGGGCGACACCTCCACGCCCTTCGTCGACAGGTCCTCCGAGCCCCCCTCGGTCTCCTACCGCGCCCACGTCGCCGGCATCGGCTGGCAGGGCGCCGTCTCGGACGGCGCCGTGGCCGGCACCACCGGGCAGGGCCGCGCCCTCGAGGCCCTCTCGGGCTCCGTGTCCTGGTACGGGCACGGCTCCTCATCCCTCGAGGTGAGGGCCCACGTCTCGAACGTCGGCTGGCAGGGCTGGACCTCGGGCGCCGCCGGCACCACCGGGCGCTCCCTGGCGGTCGAGGCGCTCCAGTTCAGGCTCTCCGGCGAGGCCGCCTCGTCCTACGACGTCTGGTACCGCGTGCACTGCGCCGACTACGGCTGGCTCGGCTGGGCCAAGGACGGCGCGTCCGCGGGCACGGTGGGCCTGGCGAAGGCCGTCCAGGCCGTCCAGGTCGTGCTCGTCCCCAAGGGCGGCTCCGCGCCGGGCCCGGCCGGCGGCGCCTTCCGCGGCGCCGGCGAGCGCCTGTCCGGCTCGGCCCTCTCCGTCTCCGGCTCGCCGGCGGGCTCGTCGTTCTCCGGCGGGGTCCTGACGCTCGGCTCCGAGAGGGGCCCCGTGCTGGGCTCCGTCGCCGCGACCGTCGACAACCTCGAGTCCGACGGGTCGGTCGGCTACCGCGGCCTCCTGCTCGG
>NZ_QRHM01000055.1:1197-1487 GCF_003470325.1 Collinsella sp. AM24-1
TGGTACCGCTCCTGCGACTCCGCGCGCGGCTGGACCGGCTGGGCGAGCTCCGGCGAGCCCTCCGGCGTCGAGTCGGGCGCCTCGGGCCTCACCGCAGTCCAGGTCGCCCTCGTCGCGAAGGGCGGCGCCGCCCCCGGCCCGGCCGAGGGGGCCTTCGTCTCCGGCGCCGCCTCCGGCCCGGCGCTCGTCCTGCAGGGCCACGTCGCCGAGCGCGGCTGGCTGCAGGCGGTGGGCGGCGGCGAGGACGTCGTGAGCTGTATCGTTTTATCGGACACGGATCGCCGCTCCCT
>NZ_QRHM01000056.1:0-1430 GCF_003470325.1 Collinsella sp. AM24-1
TCTCCCTAGAAAGGAGGTGATCCAGCCGCACCTTCCGGTACGGCTACCTTGTTACGACTTCACCCCCCTCACCCTCCACACCTTCGGCGCCTCCCCCCTCTCGGTTGGGCCGGCGACTTCGGGTGCAGACGACTCGGGTGGTGTGACGGGCGGTGTGTACAAGGCCCGGGAACGCATTCACCGCGGCATGCTGATCCGCGATTACTAGCAACTCCGACTTCATGGGGGCGGGTTGCAGCCCCCAATCCGAACTGGGGCCGGCTTTCCGGGATCCGCTCCCCCTCGCGGGGTGGCATCCCTCTGTACCGGCCATTGTAGCACGTGTGCAGCCCAGGGCATAAGGGGCATGATGACTTGACGTCGTCCCCGCCCTCCTCCGCCTTGACGGCGGCGGTCCCGCGTGGGTTCCCGGCATCACCCGATGGCAACACGCGGCGGGGGTTGCGCTCGTTGCGGGACTTAACCCAACATCTCACGACACGAGCTGACGACAGCCATGCACCACCTGTATGGGCTCCTCTCGGCCACGGGGTCTCCCCCGCTTCACCCATATGTCAAGCCCTGGTAAGGTTCTTCGCGTTGCTTCGAATTAAGCCACATGCTCCGCTGCTTGTGCGGGCCCCCGTCAATTCCTTTGAGTTTTAGCCTTGCGGCCGTACTCCCCAGGCGGGACGCTTAATGCGTTGGCTGCGGCACGGGGGGATCGTCCCCCCACACCTAGCGTCCATCGTTTACGGCTGGGACTACCAGGGTATCTAATCCTGTTCGCTCCCCCAGCTTTCGCGCCTCAGCGTCGGTCTCGGCCCAGAGGGCCGCCTTCGCCACCGGTGTTCCACCCGATATCTGCGCATTCCACCGCTACACCGGGTGTTCCACCCTCCCCTACCGGACCCAAGCCGCGGAGGTTCCGGGGGCTTCGGGGGGTTGAGCCCCCCGCTTCGACCCCCGGCCTGCCGGGCCGCCTACGCGCGCTTTACGCCCAATGAATCCGGATAACGCTCGCCCCCTACGTATTACCGCGGCTGCTGGCACGTAGTTAGCCGGGGCTTCTTCTGCAGGTACAGTCTTGACTCTTCCCTGCTGAAAGCGGTTTACGACCCGAAGGCCTCCGTCCCGCACGCGGCGTCGCTGCGTCAGGGTTCCCCCCATTGCGCAAGATTCCCCACTGCTGCCTCCCGTAGGAGTCTGGGCCGTGTCTCAGTCCCAATCTGGCCGGTCGGTCTCTCAACCCGGCTACCCGTTGTCGGCACGGTGGGCCGTCACCCCGCCGTCTACCTGATGGGCCGCGGAGCCATCCCCTCCCGTCGGGGCTTTAGCCGGGGTGCCATGCGGCACCCCGGGGTATCCGGTATTACCCGTCCTTTCGGGCGGCTATCCCGGGGGAGGGGGCAGGTTCTCCACGTGTTACTCAGCCGTTCGCCACTCGCTTC
>NZ_QRHM01000057.1:0-1324 GCF_003470325.1 Collinsella sp. AM24-1
GAGCTGTGTCAAGATTTCGGACAGAATTCGCCGTCCCTTTTCTAGGCGGCCATCCTCCTCTTGCGGGCTTGCTGTTTGGCGGCGGCCTCGGGCGGCTTCGTCCTCTCGAAGAATTCGTCCATCGCCACGCCCGGGATCCTGTACCCGATCGACGAGTGGGGGCGGTGGCGGTTGTACCGGTACTCGATGAAGCGGATCACGGCGTTGCGCGCCTCCTCCCGCGTCCGCCACCTCCGGAGGCTGTACATGTTGTTCTTGAGCGTCGCGAAGAACGACTCGGCGACGGCGTTGTCGTGGCAGCTGCCTGTGCGTCCGACGGACAGCCTGACCCCGTGCTCCTCGGCCCAGCGGGCCAGGAGCCTGGATGTGTACTGCGAGCCCCTGTCGCTGTGGAAGATGGCGTTCTCTGCTACGTAGCCGCGCCGCCTGGCGCGCTCCAGCGCCTCGACCGCGATGTCGGCGGTCATGCGCTCGGAGATCGCCCAGCCGACCACCATGCGCGTGCACAGGTCTATCACGGTGGCCAGGTAGAGCCACCCCTCGCCGGTGCGCAGGTAGGTGATGTCGCCCACCAGCTTGTAGGTGGGCACCGGGCTCGTGAAGTCGCGCCTCACCAGGTCGGGCCTGGCGGGCGCGTTCTCGTCGGGGACCGTCGTGCGCTTCTTGGTGTTGGGGGCGACGCCGCGTATGCCCAGCTCGCGCATGAGCTTGCGCACCCGGTAGAGGGTCGCGCCCGCGAACTCGGCGGGCAGGAACGCGCGGACGAACCTGGCCCCGAAGGTCCGGTCGGACTCAAGCCAGACGCGCCTCACCGCCTCCCTGGGGCCGGCCCACGGGTCGTCGGGCTCGCCCCTGGCCAGCCAGCTGTAGAAGCCCGAGCGCGACACCTTGAGCACGCGGGCCATCATGGTGACCGGGTAATGCGCCTTCTCCGCCCTCATCAGGCGGTACTTGGCTACTTTGCCTGGTTGGCGGCGAAGAAGGCGCTCGCTTTTTTCAGGAACTCGTTCTCCTGCTCGAGCTCGCGGACGCGCCTGCGCAGCTCTCTGACCTCGGCGGACTCCTTCCCTGCGGGGGGCTTCCCGTCGAGCTCGTCGCGGCGGGCCCTGACCCAGTGCTGCAGCGTCTTGCGGTGGACGCCGAGCTCCTCGGCGACCTGGGCTGCGGGCTTGCCGGTCGATATGACGTAGTCGGCGCACTCGAGCCTGTACTCGTCGGTGTAGGTGCTTGCGTTCGGCATGCTGTCCTCCTCGTTTTTCTCGGCCGAATCCAATGTTACACGGAAGGGAGCGGCGATCCGTGTCCGATAAAACGATACAGCTCA
>NZ_QRHM01000058.1:0-1299 GCF_003470325.1 Collinsella sp. AM24-1
GGGGGTGCGGACAGAAAGTTGGACCGCGGGGCGGTCCGGACTGGAGGTTCGCATGTACAGCAGGGAGAAGGTCGAGCTCTTCCTCCTGGCGACGGAGGACGGCATGGGGCCCACTGCCGCCGCGGAGTTCGCGGGGGTCACGGTGAGCGCGGCCAAGAAGTGGGCGACGGGGCACCTCCCGCGCAGCTACACCGGCAGGGGCTGTAGAATCGTGGCGAGGGAACCGCCACGGAAGGAGGCCAGCTTGGGCCCCGACAAGTCGATCTACGCCCCGCCGGCGACCGGCCCGCTCGCCGGGCTCAACGAGGACCAGATAGAGAACCTGCTGCTCAGGGCGGTGTTGGCCGACCTAAAAGCGGAAGGGTGGGACCCGGCTTCGATCTCGAACAGGAGCAAGTGCGAGCTCGGCGAGAGATTGAGGCGGGCGACCGCCCTGCCCCTCCGCTCGATCACAGGTTTCTTGAGGATATCGAAGAGCTCCTATGAGTACTGGAGGCCCCGCGTCGCCGCGCCGCGCGACCGCGACGCCGACATACGCGACCGCGTGGTGCGCATCTTCCGCGAGGGCTCGGGGTGCTGGGGGTACCGCACCGTCTGGGCGCGCCTGCGCCGCGAGGGCGTCCGCGCCAGCGAGAAGCGCGTGGCCCGCGTGATGCGCGAGGAGGGCCTCGAGGTCGTCTACAACAAGAGGCGCGCCCGGGGCTACAGCTCCTACGCCGGCGAGGTCTCCAAGGCGCCGGAGAACCTCGTGAACAGGAATTTCCACGCCGACGAGCCCAACCGGCTGTGGCTCACCGACATCACCGAGTTCAGGCTCCCGGGCGGCGAGAAGGTCTACCTGAGCCCGGTCATCGACTGCTTCGACGGGATGCCCGTCGCCTGGTCGATCGGGCTGCACCCCGACAAGCGCCTCGCGAACTCGAGCCTGCTCAAGGCCTGCGCGGCGAGGCCGGCGGGCGCGCGCACGACGATCCACTCGGACCGGGGCGGCCACTACCGCTGGCCGGAGTGGATCGGGATCTGCGAGGAGAACGGCCTGGTCAGGAGCATGTCCGCGAAGGGCTGCAGCCCGGACAACTCGGCCTGCGAGGGCTTCTTCGGGCGCCTCAAGAACGAGTTCTTCCGCTACAGGGACTGGGAGGGCGTGACGGCCGAGGAGTTCATGGGGAGGCTCGAGGCCTACCTCGTGTACTATCGGGACGGGCGCATCAAGAAGTCCCTCGAGTGGCTGAGCCCGATGGAGTACCGCAGGAAGCTTGGATACGCCTAGGCGCGGTCCAAGAAATCGTCCGCACCCCC
>NZ_QRHM01000059.1:0-1267 GCF_003470325.1 Collinsella sp. AM24-1
CTTAGAGGTCCTCGCGCCAGAAGGGCATGCTCATGCAGCGCGGGCCGCCGCGGCCGCGGGAGAGCTCGGCGGAGGGCACGACGAGAAGGTCCAGGCCCTCCTTGTACAGCACGTCGTTGGTGACGGTGTTGCGGGCGTAGACGCAGATCTTGCCGGGCTCGACGCACAGGGTGTTGGAGCCGTCGTTCCACTGCTCGCGGGAGGCCGCGATCGGGTCGCCGCCGCCGCAGGGGATCAGCTTGACCTGGTCGACGCCGGTGGCGTCCTCCAGGACGTGCTCGAGGGTGTCCTCGATCAGGCGGATGTTCACGTCGCCCGGGTTCTTGCCGGCGGTCAGCTCGTAGACGCGCAGGGTGCCCATGATGGCGGGGTGGATCGTGAACTTATCGACGTCGATCTGGGTGAAGACCGTGTCGAGGTGCATGAAGGCGCGCGAGACGGGGATGTCGAAGGCCAGGATGCGCTCGACCTTGGAGTCGGAGTTCCAGAAGATGTTCTGGGCCATGACGTCGATGGCGGCCGCCTGGGTGCGCTGGGAGATGCCGACGGCGAGGGTCTTCTCGTTGATGTTCAGCACGTCGCCGCCCTCGGTGTGGAACTGGCAGTCGCGGCGGAAGTACAGGGAGACGTCCTTGTAGTCGGGGTGGTACTTGAAGACGTACTTGCCGTACAGGGTCTCGCGGTTGCGGGTGACCGAGTACATGCGGTTGAGGTTGACGCCCTCGCCGACGACCGCGAACGGGTCGCGGGTGAAGTAGAGGTTGGGCATCGGGTCGATGATCAGGTCGGACTCGGACTCGGAGTTGACCAGGGAGTCGAGGGTCGTGGACGCCGTGAGGGGCATGTCGATCTCGGCCTTGGTCATGCCGGCCATGGTCTTCTTGACGAACTCGAGGTTGTCCTCGATGGAGTCCAGCTTCTCGCGGACGATCTGCGGCATGTGCTGGCCGCGGATGCCTGCCTCGGCGATGTACTGGTCGGTGAACTCGGCGCGGGCGCCGGGGACCTGGTCGAACACCTCTGCGACGAGGTTCTCGAGGTAGAGCACCTCCACGCCCTGGTCCCTCAGGATCTGGGCGAAGGTGTCGTGCTCCTGCTGCGCGACCTCCAGGAACGGGACGTCGTCGAACAGGAGTCGCTCGAGCTCGTCGGGCGGCAGGTTGAGGAGCTCGTCGCCGGGACGGTGCAGGCAGACCTTCCTGAGCTTGCCGATCTCGGAAGGCACGTGCAGACCTTTCGTCATGGCCTCCTACCTTTCTTTCGGGCC
>NZ_QRHM01000006.1:0-83950 GCF_003470325.1 Collinsella sp. AM24-1
GGGACACATGTATGTCAATCCTGGTCTAACAGAGCCAAAAATAATTTAGGCACAAAAATAGCTGCTACCGTTAACCGATGAATAGTTGCCGTTCGCAACTATTTTCTTGTACCGAACATGCCCCGGCGCAACAATAATCTCGGCAAAAAGCAAAGCCGTGCGACACACGGCAGGTCGAGAGGAGACCGCATGCGGTATCTGGTAATGGTCAGTCACGGAACGCTCGCTCCCGGACTGCACAGTGTCCTCAAGATGCTCGGCAATGACGCCCCGAACATCTTGTCGACGAGTCTCGTGGACGGCATGGGCGCTGACGAGTATGTCGAGAACGTCAAGGCGATGCTCGCTCCTGTTACCGCCGATGACGAGGTTGTCCTGCTTGGTGACATCCTGGGCGGATCGCCGCTCACCAATGCCATGAACACGCTGGCCGAGAAGGGCTTGCTCGCCCACACCATTGCCTTCGGCGGTATGAATCTGCCCATGGCTATGACCGCCATGATGGGGCTTGCCACCATGGACCTGGATTCCCTCAAGCAGATGATGCTGCAGGAGGGCAAGAACGGTATGTCCGAGCTCGTTGTCCCGACCGATGACGCCGACGACGAGGACGACGACATCTAGGCCGCACCAAGGTTTCATCTAGCTGCAAACGTTAGGAAGAAGAGGCCGCGACCGCAGGCCTCATGAAGGAAAGGGGAGAACGTATGATTTCGTTCATCCGTATTGACGACCGTATGATCCATGGACAGACCGTTACCCGTTGGGCCCTCGAGTATCCCTGCGACGGTCTTATCGCCGTCAACGACGCCGCGGCGTCCAACCCCGTGCTCAAGGAGGCCTACAAGAGTGCCTCGGGCAAG
Source organism: Collinsella sp. AM24-1 (assembly GCF_003470325.1). Lineage (NCBI taxonomy): Bacteria > Bacillati > Actinomycetota > Coriobacteriia > Coriobacteriales > Coriobacteriaceae > Collinsella > Collinsella sp. AM24-1. The sequence continues at coordinate 864 of NZ_QRHM01000006.1, forward strand.
AAGACGTTCGTGTGGACCAAGGAGCACTTCAAGGAGGTCTCCGAGAAGGTTCTCAAGTCCAACACCAAGTACTTCCTGATCACCAAGAACCCGCTCGACATGAAGGAACTTCTCGTCGATTTTGGCTTTAAGACCGGCATGGACCGCATCATCGTCGGTCCCTGCAACGATCGTCCCGGCGCCACCAAGCTCGGCAACAACCAGTCGATCACGCAGGAAGAGGCCCAGGCGCTCGAGGATCTCACCAACGCCGGCTACACGGTCGAGTTCGCCCTTATCAAGGAGAAATCCATTGGTGAGTGGCCAAAGTTCCGCGGTCAGTTTGGCTTCTAGTTAGGCGCCAGCCGCATTTTGGTACCTACAGCCCTGGGGGAAAGGGGCTGAGGAATAAAGAAAGGGGAAAGCATGGCAATCAATGCATTCCAAGCCGCGCTGTTCGGCCTGTTCGCCTGCCTGGCATCACTGCCTGGCATGGGTGGCACGACGATCGGCAACTACACTCTGGGTCGTCCTCTGGTCGCCGGCCTCATCGTCGGCATCATCATGGGCGATATGCAGACGGGCATCCTCGTCGGCGCTGCTATCCAGGTTGTCTACATCGCTCTCGTGACCCCCGGCGGAACCGTCTCCGCCGACGTCCGCGCCGTGTCCTATATCGGCATCCCGCTGGCGATCCTCGCCATCAAGAACTCGGGCATCGATCCCGCCTCCGCTGAGGCTGCCGGCATGGCCGCATCCCTCGGTGCCGCCGTCGGCACGCTCGGCACTGTGCTCTTCTATGGCACCGCCACCATTAACCTGGTGTGGCAGGGCATGGGCTGGAAGTGGCTCGAGAAGGGCGACCTCCACAAGCTCTACCTGGTCAACAACGTTCTGCCTTGGATCGGTCACATCGTCTGCTCGTTCCTCCCGACGTTCATCATCACCATGGGCGGCACCGCCATGGTCGACCTCATGAAGACCTACATGCCCATGGACGGCATCGCGATGAAGACGCTGTTCACCGTCGGCTCGCTGCTGCCTACCGTCGGTATCGCCATCCTGCTCAAGCAGGTCATCTCCAAGCCGACGGACTTCCTCACGTTCTTCTTCGGCTTCACCCTGTCCGCTGTCATGGGATGCAACCTGATTGCCGCCGCCGGCATCGGCTGCTTCTTCGCCCTGATCAACTATGAGATCGCTTCGCTCAAGATCGACCTCGCAAACGCTCCCAAGGCAGCTATCGCCTCGGGCTCCGATGATGAGGAAGAGGAGGACATCTAATGGCAGAGAAGAAAAAGCTCTCTAAGAAAACGCTTGCCAAGTCGTTCCGTAACTGGTCCTATGGCAACCTGACCTGCTTCTCGCAGGAGCACATGCAGACCTTCGGTTACCTGTGCGCCATGCTTCCGATTGTCGAGGAGCTCTACGACACGCCCGAGGAGCAGAAGCAGGCCCTCCAGACCTACTCCGCGTTCTTCAACACCGAGCCGCAGATCGGCACCATGATTGTCGGCGTCACCGCCGGCCTCGAGGAGGCTCGCGCAAACGGCGAGGCCATCGACGACGACGCCATCAACGGCATCCGCGCCGGCCTCATGGGCCCGCTCGCCGGCCTTGGCGACTCGCTGATCGTCGGTACCCTGATCCCGATCCTGCTCGGTATTGCCCTCGGTCTCTCGACCGGCGGCTCCCCGCTCGGCGCCATCTTCTATATTGTCGTGTGGAACCTGCTCATGTTCCTTGGCATGCGCTTTGCCTACAAGCAGGGCTATGAGCTCGGCGGCAAGGCGGTCGAGGCCCTCGTCGGCCCCAAGGCCAAGGCTCTGCGTGATTCCATCGTGATGGTCGGTACCATGGTCATCGGTGCAGTCGGTGCTACCTGGGTCTCCATCACCTGCAGCCCCAACCTGGTGCTGCCCGGTGGCGGTAAGTTCCAGGACACGCTCGATGGCATCTATCCGCACCTGCTGCCGATGATCTTCATCATCTTCTGCTGGTACATGATGACCAAGAAGAAGGTCAACCCCATCGTTATGATGCTGATCCTCGTTGTGATCGCATTTGTGGGCGTTCTCATTGGCTTCTTCGACCCGGCACTGAGCTACTAGTCATCATCCCCTGGCCCCCTGTAAGGCCGTGCGGCCTCAACCGCACGGCCTTCTGATTTTGCGCCGCCCTTCAAGGGCAATATGGCCAGCGACCTCCATCGCCTACACGACACCCGCTATATTGCTCTTGAAAGATGACGTATTCGACAAACGATGCACTTGCGCATGATGCACACTTTGCACGAGGAGGACCATATGCACGAGAAACATGGACACGACCTTTCGCGCGACGACTTGATTCGCGAGGCAAAGATGCAGACCGATGCTATTCAGCGGCTCAATGTTTGGCTGCGCCTGGGCTATTCGCTCGTGGCGATTGGCTTTTTGATGGGGATGTGGGGTATGCAGGGCGGCCCCGGCTGGGGTGTCCCCGTGGGCATCGTGTGCCTGGTGGTGGGCACTCCGCTTTCGATCGTGCTTAAGGTCGGCACGACCAACGCCAAAAAGAATGTCGAGCGCATGCTCGAGGCCGCTGGTGTCGACGTTGAGGAGCTTATGCGACGCAAGAAGGACGAGCAATAGACTTCCGCGTTGGGGTATCATAAATAATTGTTGCGAATGTTAACTAATGTACGGCAAATGACGGTTTTATGGCCCTTCTAGAGTTGCAAAGGACAATATCCCCAGTGGATTACGATGACGTCGCTCGAAAACTGATTGTGTACTCACGTTCCCTTGCCAAGGGATCCTTGAGTGCTGCCGGCGGCGCCAGTGTGGGCGAGGCACCGGTTTTACAGTATCTATCGGGTATTGACGGTGATGTCATTCCCTCCGAGATTGCCAAGAAGCTGAAATTCTCCCGTGCGCGCATGTCGCATATCTTGGATTCACTCGAGAGTAAGGGTTACGTTCAGCGCAGGACTGATCCAAACGATCGTCGGCGTGTGCTGGTGAGCATTACCGAGGAAGGCCGTGATTTCGCGGCGAAAAAAAATGCCGAGAGTGTGGCATCGCTCTCGAAACAACTCTCAGCGCTCGGCGAGCACGATGCCCAGGAGCTCGTGCGCATCCTGAATAAAGCTTACAGCCTTACCTATGATGCCGACGACTACCTGGACAATCTATAAGGATAAAGACAGACATTTAGGTGCATCTTGAAATGCACCCGGGACAGTTGTGCCCATCAGCCACCGTCAACATCTCATTCCAAACCAAATCAGCCAACGTACGTCATGGCAATCCCCGGTAGGTTGCAGGATGGCGGCTGAGCCTTTCCCTCGGGAAACTTCGCGAAGCCCAGTTCCCGAGGGAAAGGTATGGTCTGTGTAATACCAGATAAACAGTACATTTTTGCTAGATTGGTATTTGACTGAAGAACCAATTGGTATGGCTTATTAAGCCCACCTTGCCGTTGACGCTTATTTTGCTGCCGCTGGGAGAATTCCGAACTTGGGTGCGCAAGTGCTCCCATATGTTGATATGACCTAGTAGGTGGCTATCTGGTTACTACCAGTTGGCCCCTTGGTAACGGGTGGCCCCCATTGTGCGGAATGTACCGAACATCTCCGTTTGATACGTTTTCCCATGCTGCCGGGGGGGGGGCGTCCTCGGCACCTCAGCATGTCGGAAGAAAGGAGACCAGATGCGCAGGAATTCCATTTTTACGAAACGGTGGGTGAAGGGAAGCGCGGTCCTCGTTGCCACTGCAGCGACGCTCGTGTTTGCCAATCCCCAGCAGGCGATTGCCACGCCACTCAAGGGCGTCGACTCGGCGACCGTGTCCCAGTCTGCCTCGAATGTCGTCGACATCGATTTCGCTGACGGCATCAAGGGCCGTATTACGTTCCTCGAGGACGGTATTTTCCGTTATAACGTCGACCCCAAGGGTGAGTTTTCCGAGTACGCCACGCCGCGCAGTAAGTCCCACACGGCTAAGATCCAGGCTCAGCCCGATACCTCGGACACCTACAGCAAGCCGAGTGCGACGGTTGCCGACAAGGGCGACACTATCGAGATCACCGGCGGAAAGGCGACCGTGATCCTGGACAAGGCGACTGGCAAGATGAGTATCAAGTCAGGCGACCGTGTCGTGGTTTCCGAGTCCGCGTCCCTCGACCTTGATAAGAAGGGTACCGTCCAGACGCTCGCCAAGGAGAAGTCCGAGAACTTCTTTGGCGGCGGCACCCAGAACGGACGCTTCCTGCACACCAACCAGACCATCGCCATCTCCAACACGAACAACTGGACCGATGGCGGCGTTGCCTCGCCCAACCCGTTTTATTGGACGAGTGACGGCTACGGCGTGCTCCGAAACACGTTTGCAGAGGGTTCCTACGACTTCGGTTCCACGGACTCATCGACGGTCACGACTTTGCACAGCGAGAATGAGTTTGATGCCTACTACTTCGTGGCGACCAACGAGGGAGCTTCGAACGTGGCAACTGAGATGCTGCAGGACTACTACAAGGTGACCGGTAACCCGGTACTGCTGCCCGAGTACGGGTTCTACCTTGGTCATCTTAATGCCTATAACCGTGATGGCTGGTCAACGACCTCGGGTCAAAAGAAGTGGGAGACCAAGGGCAGCAAGTCCTCGAGCGAGAAGGGCGACGTTAAGTACGAGTCTGGCATGTCGACGGGCTACAAGCTCGACGGCACACTTGCGGCCGAGACGCTCAACGGTGAGGGCCCTACGGTTGATACCGAGAACATGAAAGCGACCGATTTCGACCGCCAGTTCTCTGCTCGTCAGGTTATCGATGACTACGAGGACAGCGACATGCCGCTCGGCTGGTTCCTGCCGAACGACGGCTACGGCGCCGGCTATGGCCAGAACGGTTACTACAAGACCGGCGGCGTCAACTCCGACGGAGCGAGCTCGGCCGACCGTCTTAACGCTGTGCGTGCCAACGTCGACAACCTTAAGAAGTTCACCGAGTATGCCAACTCAAAGGGTGTGAGCACGGGCTTGTGGACCCAGTCCAACCTTGAGCCCGACAGCAACCCTGAGACCCCGTGGCATCTGCTTCGCGACTTCGACGCCGAGGTCAAGACGGGAGGCATCACTACCCTTAAGACCGACGTTGCCTGGGTTGGATCTGGCTACTCCTTTGGTCTTAATGGCATCAAGACAGCTTATGACACGGTGACGACCGGCGCTAACAAGCGCCCCAACATCATCACGCTCGATGGTTGGGCCGGCACGCAGCGCTTTGGTGGCATTTGGACCGGCGACCAGTATGGCGGTAACTGGGAGTACATTCGCTTCCATATCCCCACGTATATCGGTCAGAGTCTTTCGGGCAACCCCAACATCGGCTCCGACATGGACGGCATCTTTGGCGGCGACCCCATCATCTCTGCGCGTGACTACCAGTGGAAGACGTTCACGCCCTCTATGCTCGACATGGACGGTTGGGGCACCTACCGTAAATCGCCCATGACGCACGGCGATCCCTACACAGGCATCTCGCGCTTCTATCTCAAGCTCAAGGCGCAGCTCATGCCCTATATCTACACGAGCGCGGCCTCGGCGGCCAACATCGACACGGGTAACGGCGATGCCGGCCTGCCCATGATCCGCGCCATGCTGCTTTCTGACAACTCCGAGTACGCCGCAAGCACTTCGACGCAGTACCAGTATATGTTCGGTGAGAACTTCCTAGTGGCACCGGTGTATCAGGATACCCAGGCAGATGAGAACGGCAACGACATTCGCAATGGGATCTACCTCCCCAACTACGGCACCGACGAGAATCCCACCATCTGGATCGATTACTTCTCGGGTAAGCAGTATCGCGGCGGCCAGGTTCTCAACAACTACGAGGCTCCGCTTTGGAAGCTGCCGCTGTTTGTGAAGGCCAACGCTATCGTGCCGATGTACGCCGAGAACAACAACCCCGAGGCCGTGAGCGACACCAACACCAAGGGTACCGACCGCAGCCAGCGTATCGTCGAGTTCTTCGCCACCGAGGGCGACGGCACCTTTACGCAGTACGAGGACGACGGCTCCTCCATCGAGAACAACACGACTGAGGACGATTCCTACGGTACGATCGACAATATCTCCTACGGTGAGCATGTGAGCACCGTCTACAGATCCAAGGCCGCAGGCGGCACCGCGACCTTTACCGCCGAAGCCTCGCAGGGTGGCTACAACGGCTACGACTCCAATCGCACCACGACCTTCGTGGCCAACGTGTCCGCCAAGCCCATGAGCGTCGTCGCCAAGAACGGCGGATCCGCGCTCAACGTGGTTGAGGTCGACTCGCAGGAGACCTTTGACACCGCGACCCCCGAGGCCGGCCAGGCGGTCTACTTCTACAGCGAGACCCCTAACCTCAACCACTACGGCAGCGATGTGGACGGCACCGAGGCCGAGCGGGGCGAGAGCTTTAACAACACCAAGATCACCACGAACCCCAAGGTCTACGTCAAGTTCGCGAAGACCGATGTTGCTGCGGCGGCGCAGACGCTCGAGCTGGGCGGTTTCGTGAACGCCGACGCCACGCTCACAGCCGATCGCCTCAACGAGAGCCTCTCCGCACCCACGAACCTTGCTGCCCCCGAGGACGTCACGACCCCAACGAGCATCAAGCTCACCTGGGGAAAGGTCGATGGTGCTACCTCCTACGACCTTAAGGTCGACGGCACCGTGTTCGCCGTGGGTGATGCGGCCGAGTTCACGCACACCGACCTCGCCTACAATAGCAAGCACACCTACCAGATTCGTTCGCGCAACGCCGAGGGCTACTCCGCCTGGAGCGATGTGCTCGAGGCGAACTCCGCACTCGATCCGTGGCGGAACGTCCCCGACGCCGAGCAAATCACCTGGGAGGGCTCACTTTACGGCAGCCATAAGGCCGAGCTCGCCTTCGACCATGAGTTCCAGTCGGGCGACGGCGGTTTCCACTCCGGTGGCAACGATCTGGGCAAGGCGCTTACCGTTGACTATGGACGCGCTTACAAGCTCGATAAGCTCGAGTACTATCCGCGCGATGACGCCGGCAACGGCACTGTGACCAAGATGCGTGTTGAGACGAGTCTCGATGGCGTCCACTGGACGAGCCAGGAGGTCGATTGGGCACGTTCCGCTGATTGTAAGACGGTAGCGTTTGACGGCACCGTGGCCGCCCGTTACGTGCGCATGACACCGCTCGCCTCGGTCGGCAATTTCTTCTCCGCGTCCGAGATTGCCATCTACAAGACCGACGGCACGGATGGCTTCGCCGTGGGCTCCAACCTCAACAAGGCCACGATCTCCGACGGAGACTACTCCAACATGAAGAACTATCTGGGCCTCGAGAATCGCGAGCCCGATACCCCAACGTTCGGTTCGCAGATCCGCGACCACTTCGCCGACCTCAACGATAACGGCGTTTACGACGTCTACGATTACTCGTTCACCATGGCGGGTCTTGACGGCGGCACTAAACAAAAGGGCAAGGTCGCAGGTTCGCTCGCGGTGATTCCGAGCAAGACCGAGGTCGAGGCCGGTGATGAGATCACCGTTGATGTCTATGCGGCCGACGCCAAGAACGTCAACGCCCTGGGCGCTCTCGTCAACTTCAAGAGCGACCAGTTCGAGTTTGTGTCCGAGAGCATCGCGCAGGACGGCTCGACTGCCGGCATGGAGAACCTGTCTCGCGAGAAGGTCCAGTTCGCGGACAGAACGCAGACTATCAATCTCGCCTTTGCCAACCGCGGCGATGGCAAGCTCTACAACGGTACCGGCGCGGTGGCGAGTTTCAAGCTCAAGGCCAAGACCGCCGGCAAGGTCGAACTGCCCTCGACATCTTGGCTCATCGGTCCGGCATGCGACGCACTTGAGTTTGCGAGCGACGGCACGGTGACGATGCCGGATGTTCCTCAGCCAACGGTCGCCGAGTACGGTCAGGACGCCTTCAACATCACGATGACCAACGATGAGCTCACGACCGACGACGGGACCAACGTCGAGAAACTTATCCAGCAGAAGAGCTATAACGCGCTGTTCGATAATAACGAGGGCGACAACGGCTTTGAGTTCCTATGGAACTGGAGCGGCAACTGGGACAGCGAGGGTAAGCTTCCGAGTTACGTGAAGCTTCCCACCACGATGACATTCGCATTTAAGACGCCGTCGAAACTCGATAGTGTCGAGGTCGTTAACCGCAACGGTGGCAACGGAACCGTGCAGAAGATCAAGGCTGTCGTGACGTTCGAGGATGGCTCGACCCAAGAGTTCGCGGGCGGGGAGTACGATTCCTTCCTGGCTCGCTACGCCTTTGACCTCTCTGCCGAGAACAAGGGCAAGAAGGCGACCAAGGTCGAGGTCACGCCGCTTGAGGCATCGGGTGACCAGATGCTCACACTGCGTGAGGTCAACTTCAACTACACGCAGGGTGTCGAGGCCATCGAGGGTGTCGAGCTAGGCAAGAACCAGACCGAGTTCTTTGAAGGCGACATTACGCCCGTCGACGCCAAGGCTACGCCTGAGAGCGCTGGCTACCCCTATGTGACGGTCGAGAGCTCCGACCCCTCTGTGGTAAGCGTCTCCGCTGTTCAGGCTGGCGATAGCGTGAGCTACTACCTGCGTGCCAACAAGGCCGGCAAGGCAAAGATCACGGTGGCGTCGGTACTCGACCCCTCCAAGACCGCATCCTATGAGGTCGAGGTCAAGGCTGGTGTCGATACCTCTGCGCTCGTAGCAGCGCTTTCCAAGGCCGCGGGCTACAGCGAGTCCGTCTACACCAAGGATTCCTATGCAGCTCTCACCACTGCGGTCGAGGCGGCTCAGAAGCTCCTCGACAGCGGCCAGGGCAGCTATAGCAAGAAGGATGTCGCAGACGCCACAGCCAAGATCGAGAAGGCAATCGACGGCCTCAAGATGCGCCCTGTTGATGAGAAGATTCTCATCAACACGCCCGAGAACCGCAAGAACGTCAAGGTGGCCGGCTTCTCGAGTGAGGCCGACTACGAGGGCAGCAACGCCGTCAACGCTCTCGACGGCGACGAGCGGACGCTTTGGCACAGCGACTGGGCCCATGGGACCGGTATGCCCCAGTATCTGAGTGTCGACCTGGGCCGCGACTACGATCTCACCGACGTTACATTCCTGCCGCGCCAGGACGGCGGCACTAACGGCGATATCTTCGAGGCCGAGATACTGGTCTCCGACACTGCCGACGGTTATGAGAAGGGCACCGCCGCGTCGATGGGTACGTTCGCCTTCGACAACGATGGCCGCGTGCTCACCGACCGTGGCGACTGGAAACAGATGAGCTTTGGCGCCGCGCGCGGTCGCTACGTGACCGTCAAGGTGATTCACGCCGGCGGGGGCGACGTTGATGCCTACTGCAGCATGGCGGAGCTCAAGTTCTACGGTACGGCCGTCCCCGATCCGGTGGCGAAGGATGATCTCACTGCCGCGATCGAAAAGGTTGATGCCGAGCTTGCCGCCGGCGACCTCAAGGCCGGCGACTACACCGAGGCCTCCTGGACGGCGCTCGAGAACGCCCTGGCGAGCGCCCGCGCCATCTTGAGCGACGAGGATGCCACGCAGGACGAGGTCGACCAGGCGCTCAGGGCGCTCGAGAGCGCCCGCGACGCGCTCGAGAAGACCCCGGTGGTCCCGGTCGAGAATCCGACTAAGAAGCAGCTCAAGGCCCTGGTCAAGCAGGCGAAGGAGACTGACACCAGGGGCAAGACGGCCGAGTCTGTCAAGGCCCTGACGGATGCCATTACCTACGCCGAGGACGTCTTGGGTGATGAGAATGCTTCCGACACCCAGATCCAGGCGGCCTATAGCCAGCTCAAGCTGGCCATTGAGAGCCTCAAGGATGCCGATTCCGGCAACCAGGGCGGCTCGGGCAACCAGGGTTCCGGCAATGGCTCGAACGGCGGCAACCAGGCGGGCAAGCCCGCAGGCGACAAGGCCCAGGGCAGCAAGAAGAACGGTTCGGCGATTCCCAATACCGGAGACCAGACGGCGGCGACCGTCGCGACCGTCGGTGGTCTTGGCGCCATCATCGCCGCGATCGGCGCTTTCTTCCATCGTCGCAGCAAGGCTAAGTAGCCCCAGCAACAGCTAAGCAAGCGTGCCCGCCGTCCCGCCCAAGGACGGTGGGCACGCTTTTTGAATGTAGGCAGAAAGCTCCGACCCTTCGGCCTTAATCTCGCAAAGCGTTCCGTCTCCCGCCGAACACATCAGCATCGGCGGCTATACTTGAATTATTTGCAGTTAAGGGTCGCGGATTGGCCGCGTCACCGCTCTCAACAGGAGGTCTTTGTTTATGGCAGATCAAAAGCCGGTTGTCGGGATCATCATGGGCTCCAAGTCCGATCTGGGTGTTATGGAAGGCTGCACCGCCGAGCTCGAGGCGCTCGGTGTGCCCTATGAGCTCGTCATTGCGAGCGCACACCGCACACCGGCGAAGGTCCACGAGTGGGCTTCGACTGCTGCCGATCGCGGTATCAAAGTGATTATCGCCGCCGCCGGCAAGGCCGCTCACCTGGGTGGTGTCGTGGCCGCCTTTACGCCGCTGCCGGTTATCGGCGTACCTATGAAGACGAGTGACCTGGGCGGTATGGATTCGCTGCTGTCGATGGTGCAGATGCCTTCGGGCGTGCCCGTGGCCTGCGTTGCCATCAACGGCGCCAAGAACGCCGCCATTTACGCCACGCAGATTCTGGGCGCATGCGACCCCGAGTACCGCAAGGTTATCGAGAAGATGAAGCAGGAGATGGCCGACGCCTAGGCGTTCCGCCGTTTCACCGCAGTATAAGGAGAGCCATGTCCGATTATCAGGGAAAACGATTCAAGGCTTCTCAGATTCCCGATCCGTCGAAGCCGGGTGCTGCCCATGCGGCACAGCAGGGTCGGACATCCTCTCCTCAGCAGCCGCGCGCGCCGCGCCCCGTGACACCGGCGACGCATCGTCGACAGGACGCGCCGGCCGCATATCGTCCTTCGTCTTATAGCTCCGCTAAGAAGCCGCCCCGGTCTTCATCGCATGCCGCGCCGTCGGATTGCACCGAGCCGCCGCGCAAAAAGCGCCGCTCCATTATTCCCATTCTGCTCATCATCATCGGTATCGGTCTGATTGTCGCCGCCGCCGCTATTTTTATTAATGCCCAGATTGGCTATAAGCAGGCGAGCGATTCGTATCAGAAAATCGAGAAGCAATATGTAAGCGATAAGGACGCCAGCGGCGTGCCGATTATCGACTTTGATGCGCTTGCTCAGACGAACCCCGAGATTGTGGGTTGGATTTACGTGCCGGGAACCAACATCAACTATCCCGTGGTGCAGACCAACAACAACTCCAAATACCTCAACACGCTGTTTGACGGTACATCTAACGCGTCCGGTGCTATTTTCCTGGATAGCGATGACACCGCGCCGGGAATGGTCGACCAGCAGACCACGATCTACGGCCACCATATGAACGATGGGTCGATGTTCAACGTGATTTCGGACACCACTGATCAGGCGACGTTCGATAGCATCGAGTTTGTGTATTACATCACACGGGATGCTACGTATAAGCTGCGACCACTGGCGACCAAAGTTGTCGAGGACACGTATGCCAAGGCGCGCACGCCCAATTTTGAGGGCGATGACGGGCTCAAGAACTACCTGTCCGAGATGTTCGACGGTGCCTCTGCCGTGGCGAGTGATGCCACCGATCGTGCCGCTTCGGCAACCAAGGTTGTAACGCTCGTGACCTGTCGTTCGCTGTCGCTGAGCAACACACGCGCCGTCATGGTGCTCACGCCGGTCGAGGAATAAGTTGTTCGAGAGTAGCTAAAAAGGCCCCGTCCCAAATTGGCTACTCGACGACGGTAAGGGAGAAATGATGCTCGAGAGTGGCAAATTGATGCCTTCGATTGATGCTTGGCTGCGCGAGGCCAAGGCCGATGCTTCGGCGGCAGGCTGTGGGATGTATCTGACGCATAACGGTGTGGTGCGCGCGACGCCCAAGGCCGAGGTGCGCGGAGTCGAGACCGATGGCGTGGCGCCAGGCCACAGGGTGGGCGGCATGGTCTTTGACTACGACGCCGAAAAGGTACGGTCTGCTATCGAGGCCACGCGCGCGATGCCGGGTATCGGCTATGTGCGCGTGTGGCTGGCAAGCGGCGAGCTTACCGTAGGTGACGACATCATGCTCGTGCTTATCGGCGGGGACATTCGCCCACACGTGGTCGATGCACTGCAGGCGCTCGTTGGCACCATCAAGAACGAATGCGTGAGTGAGGTCGAGCGCGAGGCATAGAGGATTGCGTCGATAGAAGGATCGTTTATAAAAATGCCCACCGGTACATGTGATACCGGCGGGCATTTTGCGTTTTGGGCGCGGTGAGCGCTATACGCGCGTCGCATCCTTGGGGCTCATGGTCATGCTCTGGAAGCGGTTTTCCATGTACTCGTTATCGAAGTGCTCTCCGTAGAACTGTGCGACGGGAATGTCCGGCTCCGTGCCGTTAACGCGCTGGTACCAGTAGTCGAGCGACTGCAGCGTCATGACGCCGTCGACCAGCATGATAACGGTAAAGATGACGGTGGCCGAGTAGCGGCTCTTCCAGGGGATCTTGTTGATAAGCTTAAGCAGCCTCGGCAGCAGCAGCTTGATCCAGATGAGGCCGCCCAGGCCCCACAGGCAGGCGAAGCCCGTGCAGGTGCGTCCGCCCGTGAGGACCACGAGCGGATCGGGCAAACCGAACAGCGTTATGTGCGAGTAGCTCCACGAGACCACGCCAAACGCGGTCTGCATAAACCAGCCCACGAACACCTCAAAGCTGGCGCCGAGCAGGGCGCTCACCAGGAAAATGATGATGGGGTTCTTTTTGTAGAAGCGGTTAAGCACCATGGTCATGAGCACGGCGCCAAATCCGTAGATGGGGCTGAAGGGGCCAAACAGCATGCCGGCACGGTTCTGATAGACGCCCGGGTCGTCGACCGTCATGTGCCAGATGTCCTCGGCGATCAGGCCGAGTATGCAGCAGACAAAGAACACCCAGAACAGGTTGAAGTAGTTGAGCTTGATGTAGCCCTCGCCGGTTTCATCGCGGCCGAGCATGCCCTCGGCGGCGGCGTCGCGGTCGAGCATCTCCTGCAGGCGGCGCTGCAGTTCGCGCTCCTGACGCAGCGTGGGGTCGACGGTGGCCGAAAGCGCGATGAGGATGCCGAGCTGAATAGCGGGACGCAGCAAGAAGGGCCCGATACCCTGGAGCATCACGTCGACCAAAAGCTCGACGACGGTAAATGCGATGAGAATATAGGACAGGCGGGCGGCGTTGCGGCGCTGGTTTTTGATAAGGTCCAGGCCAAAGATGATTAGGATGACGGCACTTGCCGCAGAGAGCATGATGCCGGCGACGATAAGGCCGACTGCGACGAGCGTGTTGTCGCCGAGGTTGGCGGCGGCGTTGCCGTTGATGAGCGCGGTGATGACCTGCCACATAAAGGCGCCGACCGAAGGGAGCGTGCCCACGCCGGACAGGATGCACAGGACGGCGTACACCTTAATGATGAGGGGGATCTTCTTGACCTCCGTGGCGCTGGGGACGCTGGGGTCGAGTTCGTTTCGATCCATACATAACCTTTCTCGTTTTGCTGTAGGCACAAGGATACGCCGCCGACCTGCCAAAAGACAGGACGAACGTCCCAATTGCAACAATGCAAGCCCCAACGGCGGGCGAGACGCGTCGTAACGGAAGTATGCGGGATCGTCGGCCCCGAGGCGGTTGCCCAATAAAATGTTTGGCTGCAAAACGGATTATTAGCTCGGTGGGCTTTTAAAAAGCGCTGTTCATGCGCGGGAGTGCTTGTCTTGCCGTGCGTATAATAGGGCAGGTAACGCCAAATAACGAGGCTCTGAGGGGATGCCATGTCTCAAGAAACCATCCACGCGGCCGAGCGTGCCGCGGGACAGGTGAAGACCATGTCGACGTATGATCCGGACTCCGACCAGCTGCATGAGGAATGCGGCATTTTTGGTGTGTGGGCACCCGATCGCGATGTGGCTCGACTGACGTACTTTGGTCTGCGCGCGCTGCAGCATCGCGGCCAGGAATCGGCGGGAATCGCCGTGGGTGATGGCGGCACGGTTATGGTCCGCAAGGATCTGGGCCTGCTCGACCGCGTGTTCTCCAACGCCGACCTGTCGACGCTCTCCGGTCAGCTGGCCGTGGGTCATGTGCGCTACGGCACTGCCGGCGCCAAGAGCTGGGAAGCCTCTCAGCCGCATCTTTCCACCATCAACAGCGTCATTATCGCGCTTGCTCACAACGGCACTCTGGTCAACACCGACGAGCTGCGCCGCCAGCTGATCGAGCTGGGCGTGCCGTTCCTCTCCAATTCGGATTCCGAGGTCGCGACCAAGCTTATCGGCTACTTTACTCAGCGTACAGGCCATCTACGCGAGGGTATCCGCAAGACGATGGAGCTCGTGCGCGGCGGCTACGCCATGACGCTCATCAACGAGCAGGCGCTCTACGCATTCCGCGATCCTCACGGCATTCGCCCGCTGGTGCTTGGCAAGCTCGTGGACGAGGGCCTGGATCAGGCTGACGCCGCTTCTGTTTCGCAGCTGCCCTCGCAAGACGGCGCCGCGACGGTTGACGCCACCACCCATGTCACCCGCGCCGGCGGCTGGGTCGTCGCCTCCGAGACTTGTGCGCTCGATATTGTGGGCGCCGAGTATGTTCGTGACGTCCGTCCCGGCGAGATCTTGCGCATCAGCGCCGAGGGCCTTGTGTCCGAGCAGGGCGTGCCTGCCGCCGAAGAGCCTGCTAACTGCATCTTTGAGCAGGTCTACTTCGCTCGCCCCGACTCCATCATGAACGGCAAGAGCGTCTACGCCTGCCGTTATGACATGGGTCGTCAGCTGGCACACGAGGAGCCCGTCGAGGCCGACCTGGTCATCGGCGTGCCCGACTCCGGCCTGCCGCCCGCGGAGGGTTATTCGCACGAGAGCGGTATTCCCTTTGGCGAGGGCCTTATCAAGAACCGCTACGTGGGCCGTACGTTTATCGAACCCACGCAGGAGCTGCGCGCCATGGGCGTGCGTATGAAACTCAACCCGCTGCGCGACAACATCGAGGGCAAGCGCCTGGTCGTCATCGACGACTCCATCGTGCGCGGCACCACCATGGTGCAGCTCGTCAGGATGCTGCGCAACGCCGGCGCCAAGGAGATTCATATCCGCATCAACTCGCCCGAGGTCATCTGGCCGTGCTTCTACGGCATCGATACCGACGTGCAGTCGCAGCTTATCAGCGCCAACAAGACGGTCGACGAGATTTGCGAGTATATCGGCGCCGATTCGCTGGCCTTCCTTTCGGTCGAGGGCCTGCTTAAGGTCATGCCCAAGGGCGGTTACTGCGATGCGTGCTTTACCGGACGCTACCCCGTGGCGATTCCCGAGAGCTTTGGCCGCGACAAGTTCATGGAGGGCTTTAAGCCCCGCAACCTGGACAAGCCGCTTCACTTTGACGACGACGCCGTGGTCGAGAAATACGACGACCGCAGCTGGGAAGAGGAGCACGGCGAGGCCTAAAACCTGCCATGTAGGGACAGGTTTATTTTGGTAGGTTTTACCTGCTGTTTTGTTGATATGACGGCGCGTGCTGTTATGGCGCGCCGAAATGAATGCAACTATGAGCACCGTTTGGCACCCGCGCGTTGGACGGTAATGGGAGAGGAAGGCTCAGATGAGCGACAGCAAGCATGTGACGTACGAGGACGCCGGCGTCGATACCGCCGAGGGCGGCCGCGCCGTCGACGCTATTAAGCAGATGGTCAAGGACACCAACCGCCCCGAGGTTATCGGCGGCATCGGTGGCTTTGGTGGCCTGTTCTCGGCCGCCGCGCTTAAGGATATGGAAGACCCGATCCTGATTAGCGGTACTGACGGCGTCGGCACCAAGCTCGTGCTCGCCCAGATCATGGACCGTCACGAGACGGTGGGCCAGGACCTGGTCGCCATGTGCGTCAACGACATTTTGGCTTCGGGCGCCGAGCCGCTGTTCTTCCTGGACTACGTTGCCATCGGTCACATTGAGGCCGAGCACATGGCAAAGATCATCAAGGGCGTGGCCGATGGCTGCAAGCTCGCGGGCTGCGCGCTCGTGGGCGGCGAGATGGCCGAGCACCCGGGCGTTATGGCCCCCGCCGATTACGACCTCGGCGGCTTTACCGTGGGCGTCGTCGACCGTCCCAAGATGCTCGACCCCGCGAACGTTCGCCCCGGCGACGTGATTCTGGGCCTGCCTTCCACCGGCGTGCACTCCAACGGCTACTCACTCGTGCGTAAGGTCATCGGTGTCGACGGCATCAAGCCGGGCACGCCCGAGGCCGCCGCTAAGGCCGAGGAGTTGAGCCGTCCGCTCGAGGAGCTCGGCGGTGCTTCGCTGGCCGACGCTCTGCTGGCTCCCACGCGCATCTACGTCAAGCCGGTTCTTGAGCTGCTCCGCGGCGGCGCTCCGGTGCACGCCATCGCCCACATCACTGGCGGCGGTATTACCGAGAACCTCAACCGCGCGCTCGCCGACGACGTCGACGCTGTGGTCACCCGCAACGGCGCCGAGATGGGTTGGGACGTTCCGCCCGTCATCACCTACGTGTCGCGCCAGGCCGAGCTCGCGCCCAACGAGGCATGCAAGACCTTTAACATGGGCGTCGGCCTGTGCCTGATCGTCGCCTCCGAGGACGAGGCCGCCGTGACCGAGGCTCTAGTCGCGCTGGGCGAGAAGCCGTTCCGCGTGGGCGAGTGCGTCGAGGGCTCCGGTAAGGTCGTGTACTCCGATGAGCGCTAACGAGCAGATGGCTGCTAGTGAGGGCCTGGGCTTTGTGCCCTACACCCGTCCGACCGGCACCGATACGGCCGAGCTGCTCAAGATCGGTGTGCTCATCAGCGGTTCGGGTACCAACCTGCAGGCGCTGATCGATCTGATCGCCGCCGGTAAGCTCAACGCCTCGATTGAGCTTGTGGTGTCGAGCCGTCCTTCGGCTAAGGGTTTGCAGCGCGCTGAGCGCGCGGGCATCCAGACGCTCACGCTGTCCAAGGATGTCTATGCCGACCCTATTGCCGCCGACGAGATCATCGCGCACGAGCTGCTCGAGCGCGGCTGCGAGTATGTGGTCATGGCCGGCTACATGCGCATGGTGCACACGCCTCTGTTGGCGGCGTTTCACAACCGCGTGGTCAACTTGCATCCGGCGCTGCTGCCGAGCTTTACCGGTGCGCATGCGATTGACGATGCCTTTGCGCGCGGCGTCAAGGTAACTGGCGTGACCGTGCATTTTGCCAACGAGGTCTACGACAACGGTCCCATCATCGCCCAGCGTGCGCTGGCTGTCGAGGAGGGCTGGGATGTCGACACGCTCGAGGAGCACATCCACGCGATTGAGCACGTGCTGTATCCCGAGGTCGTGCAAATGCTCGCCGACGGTCGCATCCACGTGCTGGAGAACGGCAAGGTGGCAGTTGACCCGGCGCGCTAGTCGCTTGAAAAAGGGTCTCCTTGGTTTCCTTGAGATGTAAAAGCTTCATCAGAACCAAGAAATCTGATA
This sequence comes from Collinsella sp. AM24-1, assembly GCF_003470325.1. Lineage (NCBI taxonomy): Bacteria > Bacillati > Actinomycetota > Coriobacteriia > Coriobacteriales > Coriobacteriaceae > Collinsella > Collinsella sp. AM24-1. The sequence goes on from NZ_QRHM01000006.1 coordinate 18,450, forward strand.
GGGCCTCGTCCGTGTGCGGGCGGGGCCCTTTTGCGTGGCCTTTCATGTTTGCTATACTGCTAGCAGATAGAGAGGAGCCGCTATGGGTACAGCAACGGTGCAGCTCAACACGCGAATCGATCCTATGCTCAAGGCTGGTGGCGACGCGGTCCTAACTCGCAATGGATTGGGGGCGAGCGATGCTATTCGTGCGCTTTGGGTCTATCTTGTCGAGCATCAAACGTTGCCGGGATTTATGGTGGCGGATAAGCGCGAGGCGCCCCGTGCGGAGAGCCTGGCCGAGCAGGGGTGTGGCCTAGCTTTTTCCTCGTTGGGGCTAAGCGCTTCGGATTTTGCGCCAGGTGGATCATCTGCGGAAGACTGGGATGCCGTACGAGATGATATGTATGACGCGATGATTGCCGACATCGAGGCGAATTGCCGATGATCGAGGCAAAGCGGCTCTTGGTGGACACGAATGTTTGGCTTGATTACTACCTGCAAGAGGGCGCATTCGACAACGTGAGAAGATTGGTTGAACTGGCCGAAGCGGGAAAGATCGACCTTCTGTACGCGCCAACGACGGCAAAGGACGTGTTCTACATCTTGCCTCGGCGTCTAGCTCGACGGAATGTGAATGGGATTAACGCTTCGTTCGGTCCGGCTGCATGGGCATGCGTCGAGCATATGATGCAGGTAGCAACGGCTTCCCCGCTTTCGATGGCGGAGTGCGAGATGGCGCGCATGCTTGGCAAGCGCATGCCGGACCTCGAGGACAATCTCATTATCGCCTCGGGCGATACGGCGGATGTTGACTACGTAGTCACGAGCGACCGACGCATGTTGGAGACGATGCCCGAGGTATGCTTGACGCCCGCGCGCGCACTCGAGCTCATCGGGATCCTCGGCTAACCTTGCATACCCCGTTTCGCTATCATATTGAGCATTGTGGCCCTCATGCAACTTTGGAGGACGGTATGGCGGATAACGAAGCACTGTTTACGCCTGAGCTGGTGTTTTTTGATTGGGAGTGTGCGACGCCCGCCGAGGTGTTTGCGCGACTCGAAGGCGAACTTGCCCCACGCGGCTACATCTGCACCGGTTGGCTCGACGCCGTCCGCACGCGCGAGGATGCCTATCCCACGGGCCTTGCCATGCCGGCGGCCAAAATCGCCATCCCACACACCGACCCGGGGTTTGTGGCCAAGCCCTATATCGCGGTGGTAAAGCCCGCCGCGCCCGTGACGTTCAATGCTATGGCCGGCATGGGTGCCCCCGTGCCGGCGCAGATCGTCATCAATTTGGGTATTGCCGAGCCGGGCGGCCAGGTCGAGGCCCTGCAAGCGCTCATGAATATCTTTATGGACGCGGACGTCGCAGCCGATGTGCTCGGCCAGACCACGCCCCAAGGCATGGTCGACGCCATCCGCCGCCACTTTTAAAGCCGGCACTTGGGGACTGTCCCTAACTGCCGGCAGAAAAGGAACGTCCCCAAGTGCCAGGGTTGCCCCTTTGTCGCGGGGGCTGCGTTGTGACACAATGGCGTTTGTTCGATTCGTGATGCGAAAGGCCAACTATGGCAAACAAGAAAAAGAACCCCGAGGCCGCGCCGACGCCCGAGCAACAGGCTCGCGCCGCCTCCAGCTCTCGTAAGAAGCAGCGCAAGACCTATGTGTCCAAGACCGTCAAGATTATCCTAGTGGTCATCGGCGTACTAGCGATGCTGCTTTCCGTCTCGGCCATGGCGTGCTCCGGCCTGATGTCGCAGACCGAAAGCGCCAGCTCGGGCTATAAGCTCACTGGCGGCGTGGCTGCTACCATCAATGGCACCAACCTCACCGAGGACACCGTGACCAAGCAGATCATGAGCATGCGCACGTCCTACGGCTACACCAAGGACAAAGACTGGGCGCAGTACCTGGTCGACAACGACCTCACGCCCAAGAAGTATCGCAAGCAGCTCATCGACTCCTACACGCAGCAGATTCTGCTTCAGCAAGCGCAGAAGGAAAACGGCGTGACCGTCTCGGACGAGGAGGTCGAGAAGGCCTGGAAGGACGCCTGCAAGAGCGCCGGCGGCGCCAAGGCCTTTAAGAAGACGCTTAAGACCTACGGCTACACCGAGGACACCTACAAGGACTCGCTCAAGGAGAGCCTGGCGCAGCAAAAGCTCAAGGATGCGGTAGCGCCCACAAGCAAGCCCAAGGACAGCGAGATTGTCGATTACATCAACGAGAACCTGTCCAACTACAATGACGCCCGCCGTTCGTCGAATATTCTGATCAAGGTCGATTCCGACGCTTCCGATGAGGACAAGGCCGCCGCCAAGGCCAAGGCGCAGGAGTGCCTGGACAAGATCAACTCCGGCGAGCTGAGCTTTGAGGACGCCGTAAAGCAGTACTCCGACGATACCGGCTCCAAGGATAAGAAGGGCGATGTGGGCTGGGACAAGCTCACCACCTTCGTCGACAGCTACCAGGCGGCGCTCGAGGGGCTCAACAAGGGCGATGTGAGCGACGTCGTCGAGTCGACCTATGGTTACCACATCATCAAGTGCACCGACTACTTCCATGTCGATAATCAGGTCGATGACATTAAGCAGGTACCCAAGGACATCAAGAAGTACGTCTCCAACGTGGTGAAGACGCAGACGGCAAGCACCGCGTACAGCGAGTGGCTGGAGCAGTACAAGAAGGACGCCGACATCACCGTTAACCCCATGCCTAAGGACGTGCCCTATAACGTGAGCCTGAAGGGCGTCACCAAGAGTTCGACCGACGATTCGTCGACGACTGAGTAATCATGGGGCGGTGCTCGCGCGAGTGCCGCCCACGCTATTAGAGAGGATTTGCAGATGACCAACGAAGAGCTGCAGAAGGAAATGATCGCGGCCATGAAGGCCAAGGACAAGGTTCGCCTGTCCATCATTCGCCAGGTCAAGGCCGAGGTGAAGAATATCGAGGTTAACGAGCGCCGCGATGTGACCGAGGAAGACGTCAATAGCATGATCAAGCGTCTGATTAAGCAGACGAGCGAGACGCTGGAGATGTCCATCAAGGCCGGCACCGACCAGGAGCGTACCGACAACCTGACCGAGCAGGTCAAGATTCTGGAGAGCCTGCTGCCCGCGCAGGTTTCGGGCGAGGAGCTCGAGGCCCTGATCGAGCAGGTCATCGCCGAGCTGGGCGCCACGTCCAAGAAGCAGATGGGCCAGGTTATGGGCGCACTCGGCAAGGCCACCGGCGGCAACTTCGACAAGCCGGCCGCGGCAAAGATCGTCGGCGCCAAACTCGCGTAATTTGTTACGCGGTTTTACCAAACCGCGTAACGGCTCGACGCTGCAAACCCGTACACACGGCAATCTGACGTTCAATTTCAAGGGCGCGACCATAAGGTCTGCGCCCTTTCATTTCACGTCACCTTGCTCGCGTGTACGGGTTTTCGCTGACTTATGCTCAACAAGGGCGGTTGTATTATTTTCGGTGCTCATTGGGGACAGACTTAAATGAGTACCCACGGGGGGTACTCATTTAAGTCTGTCCCCAATGAGTGGGTGGAAGATTGCGGGTTCTTTACGGGAATGTAGTGTGGGCTGCGGAAACGTGGTTCTTTCCGTACAATAGTTCAACTCGTGTAAACGCAGGGAAGGGACATTCATGGCAGACATGATCGAGATCAAACATCTCAACAAGTACTTTGGCGACCTGCATGTGCTCAAAGATATCAACCTCACCGTCAAGCGCGGCGAGAAGCTCGTAATGATCGGGCCTTCCGGTTCGGGTAAGTCGACGCTCATCCGTTGCGTCGATTATCTGGAGGAGCCCACGTCGGGCGAGGTCATTATCGACGGTACGCCGCTCACCAAAAAGAACCACCTGGAGATGGCTCGCAAGTATAGTTCCATGGTGTTTCAGCAGTTCAACCTGTATCCCAACATGACGGTGCTCGGCAACCTGACGCTCGCGCCCATCAAGCTGCAAAAGAAGAGCAAGGAGGAGGCGACCGAGATCGCCATCGCCGCACTCAAGCGCGTCGGCATGGCGCATAAGGCCGGCGAGTATCCGCAGAATCTCTCGGGTGGTCAGCAGCAGCGCATCGCCATCGCCCGTGCCCTGTGCACCAAGCAGCCCATCATCCTGTTTGACGAGCCGACTTCGGCGCTCGACCCCGAGATGGTCCAGGAAGTCCTGGACGTTATGATTGAGCTCGCGCAGGAGGACATCACCATGATCTGCGTGACGCACGAGATGGGCTTTGCGCGCCAGGTGGCCGACCGCGTCATCTTTATGGAGGACGGCCGCATCCTGGAGGAGGGTACGCCCGAGCACTTCTTCGATAACCCCGAGAACCCGCGCTGCCGCGAGTTCCTGTCCAAGATTCTGCACTAGGCGCGGTGATGGACATGACGGATATGACGAGGGCGGCCGTGTCGCGCCGTCACTTTTTGCAGCTGGCGGGCGCCGGCATGCTTGCGCTGACGGGGACCACGCTTACCGGTTGCGGTAACTCTACCAGCGGCGAGGGCTCCGACAAGGGGTCCAAGCTTGCGGCCATTAAGTCGCGTGGTCATCTGAATGCCGGCGTCAAGAAGGACGTTCCCGGCTATGGCTATTACGACACCGCCAAGGGCCGCTTTGAGGGCATGGAAGTCGATTTGTGCTACCAGATCGCCGCTGCCGTCTTTGGCGTGAGCTACAAGGAGGCCCGCGCCCAGGAGCTTGTCGAGTTTACCGACGTAACGCCCAAGACGCGCGGCCCGCTGATCGATAACGGCCAGCTCGATGTGGTTGCGGCGACCTACACCATCACCGACGAGCGCAAGAAGAGCTGGGATTTCTCGACGCCGTACCGCACCGACTACGTGGGACTCATGGTCAAGAAGCGTTCGGACTTTACCTCGATTGAGGACTTGGACGGCAAGGTCATTGGCGTGAGCCAGGGTGCCACCACGCAGGGCCTGATCGAGCAGATGATCAAGGACAACGGCTTTAGCTGTAAGCCCGAGTTTAGGGCCTTTAGCGGCTATCCCATCATCAAGAGTTCGCTCGACGCCGGCAATATCGACGTCTTTGCCATGGACCGCTCCACGCTGGCCGGCTACATGAACGAGACCGTTGAGCTGCTGCAGCCCGAGGTCAAGTTTGGCGAGCAGGGCTACGGCGTGGCGACCAAGAAGGGCTGCGACCTTTCGGCTGTGGTCGATCAGGTGGTCTGCGATCGCTTGGCCGACGGCTGGCTCGATCAAGAGGTCAAGACCTGGGGTCTTGTGTAGGCGCATCGTCCAAGGAAGGAATCAAATGCTCGAAGGATTGTTTGACGCCGACCGCTGGTCGACGACATTTCAAAACATGGGGCCCTTCTGGGAGGGCTTTGGCGTGACGCTGCAGGTGGTCGTTGCTGGTCTGCTGCTGTCGCTGGTGCTGGGCACGCTGCTGGGCGTGTTCTCGACCACCCGTTCGCGTGTACTGCGCGCCATCAGCCGCGTGTACGTTGAGTTTTACCAGAATACCCCGCTACCCGTGCAGGTGCTCTTTATGTATATGGCTGGCCCGCAGTTTTTGCAGGCCATGACCGGTGCCGACCAGCCGGTGCGCATCGCGCCGTTCGTGTTGGGCTTCTTGGGCGTGGGCCTGTATCACGCGGCCTATATCTCGGAGGTCATCCGCACCGGTATCGAGGCGGTTCCGCGCGGTCAGATGGAGGCGGCCCAGAGCCAGGGCTTCACCCGTGCGCAGGCATACTGGTACATCGTGCTGCCCCAGACGTTCAAGATCATTCTGCCGCCACTGTGTAACCAGGCGCTCAACCTGGTCAAAAATACGTCGGTGCTGGCGCTTGTGGCCGGCGGCGACCTTATGTACTGTTCCGACAACTTTGTGAGTCTGTACGGTTACCTGCAGGGGTACATCGTCTGCTGCCTTATGTACTTCATTATCTGCTTTCCGCTCGCCATGCTGGTGCAGTGGCTCGAGCGCCGCTCCAAGGAGCGTCCGCGCGGTGTGAGCCTGGCCGAGCTGGGGCTCGACAACGTAGAGGAGGCCTAGCGCATGGAAATCTTCAACGCGACCAACCTGCTCTACATTTGGGGCGGCTTTGTTAAGACCATAGAGATCTCGGCGCTGTCGATCTTTTTCTCGCTCATCTTTGGCACGGTGCTGGCGCTCGTTAAAAGCTATGCGCCCCGCCCATTCCGTATTCTGGTGAGCGCCTATATCGAGCTGTTCCGCTGCACGCCGAACCTGCTGTGGATCCTGTTTATCTACTTTACGGTGCAGGGTTTGGACATTGTTATTTCGACCATTGCCTTTACGCTGTTTACCAGCGCCGTTATGGCCGAGATTGTGCGCGGCGGTCTCAACTCGATTCCGCGCGGCCAGTTTGAGGCGGCGCAGAGCCAGGGCTTTGGCTTCTTTGCCACCATGCGCTACATCATTCTGCCGCAGACGTTTAAGACGATCATTCCGGCGCTGTTTAGCCAGTGCACGACCGTCATTAAGGACAGCTCGTATCTTTCGGGCATTAACGTGGCCGAGCTCATGTACACGGCAAACGTCGTGATGGCCCACGCGATCGATCTGTCGCAGGTGCTTATGCTCTACGGCCTGGTGTTTGCGATGTACTTTGTGCTCAACTTTGGTATCTCGTTGCTGGTCCGAGCATATCAACGCCGTATTGTGGCAGCGTAGTCCTGCTTCCCCAAGCACGGCATCTTGCCCCTCAATCGTCGCTTGCGTACATTTAGTACGCGGCGCTCCTCTTTCGGGGCAATCTGCCGCACTTGGGAAACCAGGACGGTCGTAAGTGACAAAATGAGAATCAGGAATCGCCTATTTCTCATTTGTTAGAAAGGAATCGCGATGAGCGATCTGGAGAACAAAAAGAGCCCCGTGGTCATTACCATCGCGCGCGACTTTGGTGCCGAGGGCCACGAGATCGGACGCATCCTCGCCAACGAGTTGGGGATTCCGCTGTACGATAACGAGCTGCTGGTGCGTGCTTCGCTGCGCGCGGGCGAGTCGCTCGACAAGATGGCCGCTTACGACGAGCGCCTGGCCGTGGAGAACATGGCTTTTCTGCCCGACCGTTACGATGCGCGTTCGTACTCGGACAAGTTGTTCCAGAAGATGAGCCAGGTGATTTTGGATCTGGGCGAGACCGAGAGCTGCATTATCGAAGGCCGTCTGTCCGATTACCTGCTGCGCAACAACCCCAATCACATTGCCGTGCTGGTGACCGCACCCTTTGAGGACCGCGTCGAGATCGTGCGCAAAAAGCGCGGCCTCAACAAAAAGAAGGGCGCCAAGCTGGTCAAGCAGCAGCAGAAGGCGCGCGAAGCGTTCTATAAGCGCTATAGCGCCGGAAAGTGGAAGATGACGAGCGGTAAAGACATCGTTGTCAACCGCGCCAAGCTGGGCCGCGAAGGCTGCAAAGATGTTATCGCCGCTGCCTACCGCTACAAAGTCGCCCAGCTCGAAGGCTAGCCGACAAAAACCACCACAAGGGGGACACAGGCACCTTTGTGGTGGTTTTTGTTTTAGGCCGAGGGAAAGGCCTTGGTGAGACCGGCGCGCGTCTGCGTGTCGGTCTTTTGATAAATGGAGCTCAGGTGGCGCTGTACCATGCGCATCGAGATGCCGAGCTCCTCGGCGATCTGCTTGAGCGGGCGTTCATCCTGGGTCACGGCTATGAGCACGTCGACTTCGCGCGGGGTGAGAGCGTGGTTGACGATGAAGACCTGACGCTGCTCCTCGATACTCGGTGCTGCCAGTGCCTCCTCGGCAAGCTGTTGATGTTCGCGCTCCTGCTCGGTTTGGGGCAGGCGGAACAAGCCGGCTGCCACGAATGCTGCGCAGGCGGCGACGAGCAAAACGAGCGCACCGATCATGATGAGAGCAACATTGCCCGAGGTCACAAGCGCAAGCGAGACGCCCGACGTGGTGAACGCGCACACGTTATTGGCCGCACGGCCCATGCCGGCCCAGAAGGCGGGCACGTGCATGCGCGGTGCCAGCTGAGTAAACGTGGCGGTAAAGAACGTGACGAAAAAGCCCGAGCTCAGGTAAAAGACGACAAGGCCCAGGTTGGGATCGGCGCCGGCTTCCACGGCCAGGATGGAAATGGTCGAGAGCACGGCGATGCCGAGCATGACAAGTCCCATGTATCGGCGCTCGGCAAGATCAAAGATAATGCCGGCGGCAAGGCCGCTCGCCGCCAAAAAGAGGCGCGGCCATGTTTGCACGGCAATGGTGCCGTGGGCGTTGGAGAGCGTGACCACGTTGTCGAGGGTCGAGAACAAGCAGGCAAGAATCAGGACGAGCGCGATGCTCCAACACGCCTGCTTGGCAAGGGCGTGCGATGGCTCAACAAAGGGATTGATGGCGGGGCTGGAGCTCTCGGCAGCCTTTTGGGGAACGACGCTGAGGGCAGAGATGGCGATCGTTGCCGCGCCAAGAATGATGAGCTCGACGATGCCACCGCAATTGAGCAGGTTGATGGCGAACTGCATCAGGATGCCCGCGGCATAGGCTGCTCCCGCACCGGTGGCGAGCTTGGGATCGTCTTGGAATGTCGTTGCGAAGGCATGGTGTGCCGCGCCGCCCAGTAGGCCGAGTCCGAGGAATGCGAGGCATCCCAGAATCTCGAGCGCAAGCGGGCTCGTGGGGGACTGAATCTGAGTCAACCCCAAGATGGCGATGGGGACGGCGGCGCTGACAACTGCCTGAGGCCGGCCTTTGCGCTGTGCGAGCCCGAGCAGCGGCGCATATCCGATAAAGCCGATCACGCTGGCGCCCAGGATAAAGCCCTGTGCGAGCACAACGCGTTCGGCACCGGTGAGTAGCCCGACATTGATGTCGAATCGAAACTCGGCGGCAAGAAAGACAAAGGTAAAGAGCGCAAGTGCCAGAAGCGCGTTGATTTTAGGCTTACTCAGGTTCAAGGACGGTCCTTTGGGTGGACGGAACAATCGTGCCCTCGATTGTAGACCATGACGGTAGGGGGCAGGCCTTTCGTGGGGGGCGGGGTGCGCTTGCCAATTGCATGCTCGTTGCCTTTTGCGCTGGCAGGTGCGCCACATGAGAATTTGTGTCCCAGGATCCGGATATCTTCCCGTAACATGGTGTTATAGAAGCACCCCTTACGACAAGGAGGCTCACATGCGAAAGCAAATCCATGACAACCCAATCGACCACGGCTGCTCGTGCGCGCTCTCTCATGGAACGTGGCGTCGCGTGGGCGCCAAGCTTGCCTGCGCGGGGGCTTGCGCGCTCATGGCCGGCCAGCTGCTGCTGCCGAGCGTGGCGCTCGCCGCCGAGTGGGTCAACGTGGGCGGCACGCAGTACGACGCGGGCACTGCCGCCGGCGACGATGCGGGAACCTGGTCCTGGGATGGCGCTAACGACATGAAGCTCAACGGCTACGACGGTACCGGCATCAGCGCTCAGGGCAACCTCACCATCGATGTGGCGGGCACCAACACCATCACGGCCGATGCCGGTCAGAGCGCTATTGCTGCCAAGAACGGCAACCTTGCCATTACCGGCGACGGCACCCTGAATGCGACGGCCCAGACCGATGTGATTGCGGCGGAAGGCGACGGCAATGCGGGTGGCGATGTGACCATCAGCGGCGCCAACGTCAACGTGACGGCTTCGGGCGCAGTGAACAGTGCGACGGGCATTCGCGCGACGGCCGGCAGCGTGACGATCGATAAGGGCGCCGATGTCAAAATCGAGGCAAAATCGGCGGAAGGATCTTGGCGTCCAACGGTGGGCACCTACGGTATCTTTGCCGATAACCTTCCCAGTAGACACGCTGCTCAGGAAGGCGAGCAGGAAGAACCGGATTATGTCTCCGTGCACGGGGGCGACGTCACGATCGATGCCGCCAACCTGTCGATCAAGACAGCCGATGCCTGGCAGGTTTCCGTGTGCATCAATACGGTCGGTATCAAAAAGAATACCCTCATGAAAATCGTCAACAGAGCCGATGTCGCGCTTTCCGCCGGCAGTGCGGCTTCGCTCTCGGCGGGCATCAGCGCGCGTTCGCAAAGCGGTGCGGTGTGGATGCTTGTCGAGGAGTCGAATCTTACGTCTCGAAGCCTGTCTGCTGCAAACGGCATCGATGCCGTCCGCAATCAAAGTTTTGGAATCATGGCAGAGGCAAACACCGGGTCGGAAACGCCTCGTATCAAGATTCGCAAATCGAAGATTGAGGCCTCGGGTGCGACTGCGGGAATCTATGCGATCAACTGCAACGACGCGACTGCGACGCTGTTCCGTGCCGCGATGATCGATTTACGAGGAAACGCGATGATTACGACTCCGACGGACGGTGCCGTGCGCGATGTGAAAAAGGTTGTCGATACGGGGAAATGGCCGAGCTCCCAGAACGGGCAGATCGTCGGTGTTGCCGGTTCGTCTGCCATTACGGATATCGTCGGTTCTGCCGAGGTCGCCCATGATGTAGTGATTGATTTTGGAGACGGACAGGAGCCGGAGCCGACGCCCGATCCAGAGCCGACGCCGGAGCCCGATCCCGACCCCATACCCAATCCCGAGCAGAAGCCTGGCCTCAAGTCCGTAGACAAGGACGTAAAGACCACCACGGCGGTCACCAAGACCGTTACGACCAAGACTGCCGCCGGCGCCAAAAACGCTTCCGGTGTTCTGGCTGCCACAGGCGACAACGCTGCGATGGCGGCGGCAGCCCTCGGCATTGCCGGTGCGTCCGTCATCGGCGCCGGCTTCGTCGCGTCCAAGCGCCGCGACCGCTAGCGCAAGCTTCCGCAACATAAAACAGCGGAGGTACCCCTTACGACAAGGAGGCTCACATGCGAAAGCAAATCCATGACAACTCAATCAACCACGGCCGTGCGTGCTCGTTCTCCCACGGAACATGGCGCCGCGTAGGCACAAAACTCGCCTGCGCGGGGGCCTGCGTGCTCATGGCCGGCCAGCTGCTGCTGCCGAGCGTGGCACTCGCCGCCGAGTGGGTCAACGTGGGCGGCACGCAGTACAACAAGGCCGCCGGCGACGATGCCGGAACCTGGTCCTGGGACGGTGGCGACGACATGAAGCTCAACGGCTACGACGGCGCCGGCATCAGTGCTCAGGGCAACCTCAATATCGGCGTGACGGGCACCAACACCGTAACGGCCGATGCCTTACAGAGCGCTATCGAGGTCAAGGACGGCAACCTTGCCATCACGGGGGAGGGAACCCTCAACGCGACGGCCGAACCGCAGAAGAGCAGGAGCGCTGTTAAGGTCGAGTACGGTAGCCTCGCCATCTCGGGCGACGTGACTCTCAACGCGACGGCCGGGACCGATACGATAGCGGTTTCGGGGGACGGCAAGACCGGCGGCGACGTGGACATCCGCGGTGCCAACGTTAACGTGACGGCAACGAACAAAGTGCCTCATACCATCGGCATTCACACGCGGGCAGGCAACATAACCATTAACGAGGGCGCCGACGTCCACGTCGAGGCGGAGGCGAATGGGGGGCTCAACGCCGTTGCAGTCTATGCCGAAAACATCTCCTCCGAGCATGGAGGGTGCATCGCGGTGGATAACGCAAAATTAGATGCGGCGGCGCGCAATGGATGCAGTGTGTCGGTCGCCTTGTATTCGTTCGGGGGTAAGGATACATATTTGAGTATTACCAACGGAGCGGATGTTACGCTCGTGGCGAGTGATAGGGCCGATGTTTTGGATGGTGTTTGGATGCTCGCGCAGGACGGCGTGTCGCGGGTGCTCGTCGAGAATTCGAGCCTTACAGTTCGATGCGGTGACGGAACTGGCTACAGTCGTAAACATGGCTACGGAATATATTCCCAATCCGGCTCCCAGTCCGCCATCCCTCGAATTGACATCATTAATTCAAATGTTGAGGCGTCGGGTAATACGGCGGCAATCTACGCTGTCAATCTGGGTGATGCAGCCCCTTGTCTCACAATTGATGGCGGATCGGTAGTTACGACTCCCGCCGGCGGCACCGTGCGAGAAACTGCGGGAAACGGACTCGTCATCGGTGCTGCCGGGTCGTCCGCTATCCAGGATGTTAGGACCTCCGACGAGGTTGCCCGCAGCGTGGTAATCAGCTCCGGAGATGCGGTCGAGCCTGAGCCCACGCCGCAGCCTGAGCCCACCCCGGCTCCCACGTCGCAGCCAGGCGGCGGAAGTGAGACTGGCACGCCGTCCGTGACGCTGACTCAGGCGAGTTCCACGGCTGCTGCCTCCAAGCCGGCCGCGAAGGCCACCGCTGCCCAGAAGTCCGTGGGCGCCCTGGCCGCCACGGGCGATAGCGCTGCGATGGCGGCGACAGCCCTCGGCATTGCCGGTGCGTCCGTCATCGGCGCCGGCTTCGTCGCGTCCAAGCGCCGCAACCGCTAGCGCAAGCTTTCATAGCCATTTTCAGCCGCCGCGTGGGCATAAATGCTCTTGCGGCGGCTCTTTGTATTTTCGCAGGTAGAGGCCTAGGTTCGCATCTACGAACCTAGGCATACGGAGTCTTTTGGCGCATCTTGGTTGTACAGGACCACCACAAAGGGGACAGGCACCTTTGTGGTGGTGTCCCTACGACCAAGGAGGGCGTCATGTGCGGAAGTCACTTTGATAAGCAAACCCAACGCGAGCGTACCTGCTCGCTGGTTCACGGTACCTGGCGTTGTGTGGGTGCCAAAATCGCTTGCGCCGGCGCGTGTGCGCTTATGGTCGGTCAGTTGCTGCTGCCGAGCGTGGCACTGGCGACGGAATGCGCCGATCCGGCCGCTGGGACGGATGAGGTTGCCGCGGCTCCGGTGACGCCGACGGTTGTGGAGGATACGGCGGCTCCGGCGATCGCGCCTGCAACCGATGCTGCTCTGACGGCGCAAGCCACCGCTGAGCCTCAGCAGACGGTCCCGACTGGCGCCACCGATGAATCCAACGATGCGGCACCCGCTGAACAAAATACTCCCAGCGACAACGCCGCCACGCCGGCGAATGACGCCATCATGCCCTGTGGTGTGACCGATGTTGTTGGCGGCAGCGGCGTTAGGGTCAATATTACGGTGCGGAACAATTACACCGACATCAAGAAAGAAGAAACGATTGAGTATGTGGAGGGGATTGCCCTTGTAGATGGAGACCAGTCTGCTCTCGATGGTAGCGCTTTGACTTTTATCGGCCTGGGGGACTTGATCGTCCATGCGGCGTATGACAGTGCGAGCAATAAAACAACGCTTACCCTGGATATCAGCAAGATTCAGAGACAGAAGGAGGAGCAGAAGTACTTTACGGAGTACAAAGAGAATAAGTCCAAGATGACGACCACCTATGATGGATCCAAGCTTACGTATACGGGTACAGAGCCCGGGAATATCATCATCGGTGATCCGGACGACGCCTTTAAAGGAGACACCGAGGCGACCGGGAAACCAACTATTAACGAGATCCGGGATGACTACTACACCCGCACCCATGTCTACGAGAGGGCGTGCCTTGTTATCCCGGCAGCGGAATCAGAATCGGAATCCGTCTCCTTTGCCAATGTTCAGAATACGAACTTCAATTGGCAGCTGGATACTGGTCCGCAGGCGACGGCAGGTGTCCCTAACTACGATGCAGATAAATACGAAATCGCTTATGAATGCTGGCAGGAATTTGAAAACAACGAACCCGTTGCTGCCTGGTATTCCGATAACGGCTCACATGGTTCCCTGCCGACTATTACAAAGTTTAAAAGCGGGAAAGAGTACGTGTATTCTCTTATGCTGAAGCCAAAAGACGGATATTCCTTCAGCGATGAAACCGTTGTTACCGTAAACGGGGAAACCGTAAAGTCGAGTCTAAGCGGAGAATTCCTGTATGTCCCTGCTATTAAAACAATTACGATGCCTGCTTCGTCGGAAAACGAAGCTCTTGAGAATCTAAACGTCAACGATGTGAAAATCGACTACGCGCCCGGCGAGGCGCCGCGTGCGACCGCGACGATTCCTGCCGCCGATGCCGATAAGTATGAGATCGCCTATGAGTGCTGGGAAGAGATGGACGGCAGCGACCCTGCGGAGCTCACGCCCGTTGCCTTCTGGTATTCCGACCCCGCAAAGTACACGCCGGGCATGAAGAAGATTGACCACTTCGAGGAGGGCAAGTTCTACATGTACTCCGTTGAGCTGAAGCTCAAGGGCGACAATACCGTGTCTGATGGCTGCGAAATGAACGTCAACGGCCATTGGGCGCACCACATCAAGACCGTCGACGGCGTCTTCGCACCAAACGCCGACAATATGCTGTGCGAGCAGCCGATCGACGAATGGCGGGCCATCGACGTTATCGAGATCAACGGCGCCACGACCACCTTCAAGGCAGGCGATAAGCCGATCTTTACGGCGAATGTTCCGACGGGTTCCAACTCCCTTCCTCAGTGTGAGTTCTGGATGGGCAGCGATGGCAGCGAAGTGAACTCTCAGAAGTTCTGGGATCAGAACATCACGAATCACATCGACGTCTTTAAGCCCGGCGTGACCTATCGCTACGGTATCTACCTCAAGTCCGCGCGCGGCTTCTACTTTACGCCCGACACCAAGCTGGTGATCAACGGCCAGGAGTGCGGCTACCAGGTGGGCGAAGCGAGTGTAGTTGATCCCGAGAGCGGCTGGATCTACACCCTGTGGCTCAACACCGATCTGACTTTTACGCCCGAAGCCACGTCGACTCCCGATCTGCAGCCTACGCCGGAACCCAAGCCGACGCCGCAGCCCGAGGTGAAGCCCGAGACCAAGTCCGCGGCCAAGCCGGCCACGACAACCGCCACGATCAAGACGGTTGAAAAAACCACGCAGGCCAAGAAGGGCGATGCTGTCCTGGCTACCACGGGGGATACCACCGCGATGACGGTCGCCGCCCTAGGCATCGCCGGCGCAACCGTAGCCGCCGTCGGCATCGCCGCGACCAAGCGCCGCAAGCGTTAGGTTTTGGTGGTGGCGCCTATCCTCGGCTTTTACAAAATCTCAATCTGTAACACCAAGCCAGATATTTGGGCTTCAGGTGTTACAGATTGAGATGAACTGTTCGGCTGCCAACCTAACGTCTCGATCTGTAACACGTAGCGAGGAATTTGGCCTCTAACTGTTACAGATTGAGACAAACTGGCCGGCCGAGTCCAGAACCACCGCAAAGGTGCCTGTCCCCTTTGCGGTGGTTTGCGCAGGTAGAACGGTAGGTTCGTATATATGAACCTACCGTTCGCTTTGTTTTTGGACGACGATTACGCTGGATGACTTTTGGTTTGCAAGAAAGGAACGACCATGAGGTGGACTACTGTTCGAGCGCTTTGCCGCCGCCTGACCATTGCCGCGGTGACCCTCACCATGGTGACGGGCTCGTTGCCTGTGGGCGCGTTTGCTGAGGTGCTCACCACCGATAGCACCTTTGTGCAGACGGATGTCGACCAAGTATACGCCGCCGACCCCGCCGACGCCGCGCCCGATGCCGATGCCGCCAGCGCTGCCGACCCCGCGCCCGATGCCGATGCCGCCAACGCTGCCGACCCCACAGCGCTCGAGGCCGGTGACACCCCTACGCCCCCGGCCTCCGAGATTGCATCGGCGGCGGGCCTGACGGGCGCCGGACAGACCGAGAGCACACCTGCGGGTACGCTTGCCACCGATCTTGTCGAGGGCAAGGAGCTCGCCGAGCAGCAAAAGCAAGAGGAGGCTTCCGGCACCGAGGCGACCTGGAACGAAGAACTTGAACTCTGGGCAACCTCGAAGGGCGCCACGGGCGTAAAGGACGAATACGACGATGGCTACGTGGCCGGCGAGCAGACCCCCGCGCAGTACTACTTCTCGATTGATAGCCTCACCAATGAAATTTCTATCGAGTATGGCGACGCGGGCATTACCACGTTGGAGGTGCCCTCGACCATCGACGGCAAGCATGTCGTAAGCCTTAGGGGCATGGGAAAGCCCGCTCTCACATCGGTCACCTTCGCCCCCGATTCGCACGTCCGCACCGTTGGCGGCCTGGGAGGCAGCAGCATCAAGGAAATCGCACTGCCCGATTCGGTTGAGGAGTTGGGCTGGAATGCGTTTACTGGAAGCAAGACACTTCAGACGGTGACCTGGCCCAATAACGCGGCCTTTACCACGATTCCCGAGCAGGCCTTTGAGGGCTGCGAACAGCTTGACGACAATGTGGTGGCAACGCTGCCACCTTCGGTTAAGACTATTGACTATCGTGCCTTCGCCAATTGCGGCGTGCCGCAGTTCTATGTCTCGGATACAACGGTACTCACCTTTACGCAGATCAATGTGCCGGGCACGGTGGAGCGGATCGGGCACTATGCATTTTGTGGGTGCTCCTTTGTGTCGTCGGTGACGATTGGCGATGGTGTCAAATCTATCGGGGCGCTCGCGTTCGCCTCTCTTGATCCTGCGATTGCCGGCAAAGAGATTGTGCTACCCAAAAGCGTGGAAATGATAGAGTGGGGAGCTTTTGAGAACACGAGATACGGAAACGAGACGAACCATAATGCCGTTGCCCTGCGCGTGATGAACCCCGATCTTCAGTTTGGTGAGGCGGGCTATCCGGGCGACTATAATGAGCGCGTGACAATCGATGGCGTAACGTATGCGATTCCCTTTAGTGAAGGCCAGACCATCTATGCCTATGCGACCGATTCGGCTGGCAACCCCTCGATGGTCAAAAAGCTTGCCGATGGCGTGGCCGATCGCAAGGACTCCGTCGATTCCTCGAAGCCTGCCTACACGTTTGAGTGGATGGGCGAGGCGGCCCAGGTGACGGGCAAACTTCCCCAGAGCGCGACGGCTACACTCGTGCAGGCGGGGCAGTCCACGCCGCTGGCGGTTGGCGATGACGGCAGCTTTACAGCGGACGCTCTCTCCAAGACAGCAGCAACGCTGCGCATTTCGCTCGGCGGTTACTATGACATGGTGCTGGCGCGCCCGGGCGACCAGATGACGGGCACATGGAATATCGGAGAGATTAAGGCGGAGGACTTTACCAAGATTCCGGCTTCGCGCGCGATTGAGCTCAACGTGGGCTATCTTGAACCGATTGTGGGCCAGGATAAGACCGAACGCATTGAGCTCGATAGTCTCGATAACATCGATCTGACGATGAAGAGCGGCGGCAAGACGCTTAAGCCTGCCAAGGGTGACAAAGAAAACGACTTCCGTATCCAGGGCACAGCGCTCGTGGTGTCGCAGGCCATTGCCGACGCGGACCAGGATCTGGAGATAACGCTCGAGCCCAAAGACAGCCTCAAGCTGGGTGGGGCGACGGCGACGGTGAAGCCTTCGGCCGGCAAGGTCGATATCGACTTGAAGCCCTGGGGCACGGCGGCGGTCACGACCAAGGGCGACTACCAGGGAGCCAACCGCGTGCTGGTGTTCCGTACGTCCGACGGCAAGCTGGTCGCCGACGGCGTCACCTATTTGATGGGTTACGAAGACGATGGCACCACGCCTATCATGAAGGCCGAGACGCCGCGCCTTAAGGCCGGTTCGTACACCATCGTCGCCTTTAACAAGACGAGCTACGACATCCAAGCGACGAGCTATTCCACGTTTAGCCGCCTAGGGCTGACCGTGGGTAAGCATATCGCGCAAAAGCAGGTGAAGATTGAGGACGGCAAACAGCTCGACGTGACGCTCGACGTCCCCACGTTTGACGTGGAGGCGTATCGTGCCGAGCGTGGGCTGACGGCGGGCTCGGTTATCGCTGATTCGTCCGCGGTCGTTGGCGTGGAGACCGAGCTGCGCATTCATTACGAGCTCAAGGACAGCCAGGCTACCAAGATTGAGATTCCGCTGGCCAAGGATGCCGTCGAGGATGTGTCCGCAGGCTCTCGCGATCCCGGTGATAGCTCCCGTACATGGTGGACTGACGCGACGTGGGAGGGCGACAACCTCGTTCTCGATATGAAGAAGGGCATGGGCGCCGATGTGTTTGTGCGCTTTAAGCCTAAGGCCGCGGGCATCTATGCTATCTCGCCGCTTATTACGCTGGGCGAGGTGACATTGCCGCTGGGAAGCACCACGCTCGAGGTTAGCGGATCGCGCATCGAGGTCGACAGCACCGACGTCCACAGCCTGCTGGGCAATGTGGCCTACGTTTATGCGGCGCCCGGCAAAAGCGTGCAGCTTACCGTGGGCGCGGGCGCCTCGGCCGCAAAGTACACTGGCAAGACCAATAAACTCGGCCGTGCCAAGATTGAATACGACCTGCCGCAGGATACGCTTGCCGCCGAGCGCGTGACGCTCGAGGCGCGCGTGGGCTCGACCGACGTCGCCGCCGCTGCCGCCGAGGTGACGGCTCGCAATTATGTGCGCTATGTTCCGGGCGCTTCGGTCTGGAACTTTGATGTGACGTATCGTGGCGGTACGCAAAACTTGGTCAAGGACGGCAAGGACACCGGCAAGAGCCTGTGGACCTTCCATCATCTGCCACAAAAGAAGAACGCCTACTGGACGTTCGATATCACACTCGAGGTGGGAAACGAAGAGGCCGCCGACACGCTCGACCTGTACGTGGACTGCGTGGATGGCAAGACGGTGACGATTCCTCTGACTCAAAAGTCGCGCGAGGGCACCCATGTGCGCTATGTGGCGGAGTATGTGGACGAGGGTTACCTTAAGCTTCTCGACGAGTTTAACAAGGCGAATGACTCGACCTATGTGAACTGCGGCAACTTTGAGCAGATCTTTATGCCGCAGACCTACCGCATCTCCAATGCTCAGCTTATGACCATGCTGAGTTTTGACGCAAACGCTTCGGCCAAAAAGCATTCCGCCGCGGCCGAGGAGCGCCAGCAGGAGTTCTCGAATGCCGTGCAGCAGTGGCACGAGTATATGATGGATAACTCGTTTAATGATGTCGACCAGGCGTTTAACGACGCGATTGATCAGATGGTCGCCGATGCGTTTGCCGAGGAAGATGAGAACGGTAAAGAGGACGAAGCCCAAGGTGGAGCTGCCCGTAAGGCTCGTCGCGCCCCTGCCGCCAGCGAAGGCGAGGGTGATGATGCTGGCAACGACGAGGCGGCGCAGTTTGCCGCCGAGCTTAAGGCTGCGGTTGGCGGCTCGTCGGCGCTGCTGACCAAGCAGGGCGACAGCTATGGCGTCAACGTGGACAAGATGATCTTTGAGGACGCGTACGGCACCGGTGAGGATTGGTACCAGGAACTCGCGTCGGCTCAGGGTGCAAGCGCGGCGGACGCGGCGGCGCTCAAGGAGCTTGTTGACCATGCATCGCGAGCGGAGTTTATTGCCCAGCAGGCCGAGGATCTGGTGGGCCAGTCGATGGGTATCGGCCAGCTCAACCAATACGGAAGCTGGAATGACGCAACCGCTGCGGCGCTCAACAAGTGTGCGGGCATTAAGGCCAGCGAGTACAACGGCCAGTCGACGAGCGGGTTTAACGATTTGGGCCAGGCGCTCGGCAGCTCGCTGAGCTACAAGGCGGCTGACGACGATACCGTTAAGGGCTTTAAGGTCGCCGCGCCCGATGGCGACGAGACCGCTTACATTGAGTCCGAGTTTATCGAGAACTCCAATAACAACAAAAACCAGGCGCTTCTGTTTAACTCGATCGCCATGCAATGCGACATTCTGGACAACCTGTACGACAACTGGAATGTGGTCCATAGCCTCAATAACTCTACGATTCGCGGTTGGCTTATGGCTTGGAAGCGCAACGGTGACGTCAGCGCCCACATGAAGCTCATCCGCACGATTCGTTCGCTCAAAAGCTACAAGATCGAGTGTGAGATGTTCGGCCAGGTCTTTAAGACCGATGCGTGGAAGGCGGCCGGACAGGCGTTTCCCGCGGCGACCCAGGGCATCGGCATCTTTACCGGCATTTACGGCGTGAACGATGCCAGCAAGAACTGGGAGAACGTGAACGTCCGTATGCAGAAGGTGAAGGGCGAGCGCGAGGGCTATGAGCTTCAGCATACGCGCTTGCTTGCCAAGCCCGAGAAGACCGAGGACGACTGGAAGTGCATTTACGCGCTGCGTGACGCCATGGAGAAGGCGCGTGCGTTTGAGGATCTGCTGTATCGCCAGCTCTGCCACGACAGCACCGATGTGGCGGTGGGCTCCATTATGACAATCGCCGGCGTGCTGACGGCCGGTTCGGCGGGTACCGTGGTGGGCGCTGCCTATGACGCGGCTTCGACCAGCGTAGGTTCGGAGCGCGCGATTAAGCTGACCAATGCCGAGTGCGCCTACGATGTCGCCTGTGAGCAGGTGGAGCGCGCGTGCCAGAATCGTATTACGGTCAACTGGGGTGAGCTGACTGATGCCGAGGTCTACAAGGCCAACAAGGACGGCTTGATCTCGGACGAGAAGATGCAGTCGATCTTCGAGGCGCGTTATCGCAATGTGGCTGCCAAGGCTGCACCCGACCCTGCGGGCGTGGTGTACGAGGGCCTGTTGTCCAATACGGTCGAGGGCGCAACGGTTGAGCTGTGGAGCGCCGACGATGCCGCCGGTACCAATGCAGTGCGTTGGGATGCCGAGGAGTATGAGCAGGACAATCCGCTTGCAACGGGTGCGGACGGTGCATACAACTGGAATACGCCGACCGGATGGTATCAGGTGCGCGTGACCAAGGACGGGTATGAGGAGGCGCGTTCGGCTTGGCTGCGCGTGCCGCCGATTCAGACTGAGGTGAACATTGGTTTGGTGTCGACGGCGGCGCCCGAGGTAGCTTCGGTCCATGCCTATACCGATTGCGTCGAGGTTGAGTTTGCGCAGTATATGGACGCGAGCGACGATACCCCGGTCGCATTGTGCGCGCAGGGCTTGGGCGACGTGACGTATACGTGGCTCGACAAGCAGGACGATCCCAATGGCAAGCCGTTGTCGCGCGTGCTGCGCATTCGCTATGCCGATGCGCGTGAGGCGGGCTCGACGGTGTCGTTTGAGCTCGACGGTGCTCGCAACTACGCCGGCAAGGCCATGGCGCGCTGGGCAAGCGGGGAGCTTGCCGTGGGCGTTCGTGCCGACAAGCTCGGGCTCAACGTGGAGCAGGCCGTGACCATGCTTGAGGGCAGTGACTTTGAGCTGGTGGCGCACGTGACCGATAAGGCGGGCAAGCCGTTTGCGGGCGCCAAGGCTAGTGTTGGGCTGGAGTCTACGGCTATCTGCTCCGTTGATGCTGCTCAGGCTGTGACGGGCGAGGATGGCGCGGCGACGTTTGTGCTGCATGGTGCTCTGCCCGGTTTGACGACGTTGACGGCGGCGGTGGACGGCACGGCGCTGTCCAAGCAGGTCGACGTGCGCGTGTCTGCCGAGGCCGTGCGACCGGCGCGACCGGCGGCGACGATTGGTGCGACGACGTTTGGCTTGTGGTCGCCCAAGGAGAATTACATTACGGTGCCCAAGGGTACGAAGCTGGAGCTTTCGGCCGAGGATGGCACGACCATTTGGTACACCACCAACGACACGTGTCCCTGCCGTGACGAAGGCCGCGTAAAGTACACCGAGCCTATTGCGCTCGATAGCAACATGTATGTGCGCATTGCGGCACAGCGCCCTGGCATGTCGTACAGCGAGTATTCCGAGCGTTTGAACATTACGATTACGGTTACCGATGAGGCGACACCCGAGCCCAAGCCGGAGCCCGGGCCGGAGCCCGGGCCCAAGCCGACGCCTGGCGGCGGCGAGCAGGGTGGCGGTGCGGATGGCTCTGGCGGTACCGGGGCTCCTGCGGGTGGTTCGACTTCGACGACGACCACGGTGACGACGGACAAGTCCAAGGGTAAGGGCAAGAACGGCAAGAAGTCCGGCGGCGCGGAGCTCGCCAGCACGGGTGACTTCGCCGCGATGACGGTCGCCGCCCTGGGCATCGCCGGCGCAACCGTAGCCGTGGCCGGCATTGCTGCAACCAAGCGTCGCAAGCGCTAGGTTTTGGCGACAACGCCCATCCTCGGCTTTCGCAAAATCTCAACCTGTAACACCAGGCCAGTAAAAATGGCTCTAGGTGTTACAGATTTAGATGAACGGTCCGGCCGTCAGCCTAATGTCTCGATTTGTAACACTAAGCGGGATATTTGGCCTCTAACTGTTACAGATCGAGATTCAGCGGGGACGGCCGGCACAATGTCTCGATCTGTAACAACTACAAGGCTCAACAGGGTCTAACTGTTACAGATTGAGACAAACGCCGGAATTGGTTTGCCGACCAGACCCCAGATCACCACAAAGGCACCTGCCCCCTTTGTGGTGGTTGGGGTGGTCGGCATAGAAAAAGTCCCCGCCGGGCGTGTGCTCGACGGGGACTTTGCCGTTTGATGGCTAGCGCTGTGGGTGATTACTCGCCCAGCAGGCTCTTGGTGATGGAAGCGGCGGCCTTCTTGCCGGCGCCCATCGCCAGAATGACCGTAGCGGCACCGGTGACGATGTCGCCGCCGGCCCAGATGCGGGGATCGGTGGTCTGGCCGGTCTCCTCGTCGGCGACGATGTAGCCCCACTTGTTGAGCTCCATCTTGCCGCCGATCTTGGCAGCGAAGGGGTTGGCGTTGGTGCCGATAGCCGAGATCGCGACGTCGCAGGGGATCTCCTCGATGGCGCCCTCGATGGGCACCGGGCGACGGCGGCCGGACTCGTCGGGCTCGCCGAGCTCCATCTTCTGGACCTTGACGGCGCACACGGAGCCGTCCTCGCCAGCGACAAACTCGAGCGGGGAGACGAGCGGCAGAACCTCGACGCCCTCGGCCTTAGCATGGTGCAGCTCGGCGCGACGGCAGGGCATCTCGTCCTCGGTACGACGGTAGGCGATGATGGCGTGCTCGGCGCCCAGGCGCTTGGCGGTACGGACGGCGTCCATGGCCACGTTGCCGCCGCCAAAGACAACGACGTTCTTGCCGTGCTTGGTGGGGGTGTCGTACTCGGGGAACTTGTTGGCCTTCATCAGGTTCACGCGGGTGAGGTACTCGTTAGCGAAGAAGACGTTGGGCAGGTTCTCGCCGGGGACGTTGAGGAACTTGGGCAGGCCAGCGCCGGTCGCCACGTAGATGGCGTCGAAGCCCTGCTCGAACAGCTCCTCGGCCGTGGCCATGTTGCCCACGACGGAGTTGTACTCAAACTTGACGCCCATGTCCTCCAGGCCGTCGATCTCGCGCTTGACGACTGCCTTGGGCAGACGGAACTCGGGGATGCCGTAGACCAGCACGCCGCCGCCGGTGAAGAAAGCCTCGAAGACGGTGACGTCAAAGCCGTTGCGGGCGAGCTCGCCGGCACAGGTGATGCCGGACGGGCCGGAGCCGACGACGGCGACCTTCTTGCCGTTCTTGGGGGCCATCTTGGGCGTGGAGGCGAGTTCGGGGCGATCACCCAGGAAGCGCTCGAGCTGGCCGATAGCCACGGGCTCGGACTTCTTGCCACGGATGCACTTACCCTCGCACTGGTTCTCCTGCGGGCAGACGCGGCCGCAGATGGCGGGAAGCATGGAGTCCTCGCGGATGGTATCGAGAGCGCCGCCGAAGTCCTTCGCGCGGATCTGCTCGATAAAGCGGGGGATGTTGATGTTGACGGGGCAACCCTCAACACAGAACGGCTTCTTGCAGTTGAGGCAGCGCTCGGCCTCGGCCAGCGCCATCTCCTCGGTGAAGCCCTTGTCGACGGGGCGGAAGTCGCAGGCGCGCTCGGCAGCCGGCTCCTCGTTATCGGGGGTGCGGGGCGACTTCATATCGGCAACGAAACGACCGTTAACTAGTGGCATGCGCAGCTCTTTTCCTCATAGGCCTTGAGGGACTCGCCCTCTTCGGAACGGTAAGCGGCCTGGCGGGCACGAAGGTCATCCCAGTCGACCAGGGTGGCATCGAAGTCGGGGCCGTCGACGCAAGCAAACTTGGTCACGCCGCCCACCTCGACGCGGCAGCAGCCGCACATACCGGTGCCGTCAACCATGATGGGGTTGAGCGACGCGGTGATGGGGGTGTCGTACTTCTGGGCGGTGAGGGTCGAGAACTTCATCATCGGAACGGGGCCGACGCAGAAGACCTGGCTCACGGCCTTGTCCTGCAGCAGGCGCTCCAGCGGAGCGGTGACAACGCCCTGCTCGCCGTAGGAGCCGTCATCGGTGGTGATGTGGATGTGGTCCTCGTCGAGGAGCTCGCGGAACTGGTCCTCCATGAGCAGGAGGTCCTTGGTGCGGGCGCCCATGATGGCGTGCACCTCGTGGCCGGTCTCGACCAGGTGCTTGGCGACCGGGAAGGCAATTGCCAGGCCGACGCCGCCGCCAATGACGGCGCAGGGGCCCTCGGCCATCTCGGTGGGAACGCCCAGCGGGCCCACGACGTCGCGCAGCGACTCGCCGGCCTCATAGGTGGAAAGCATCTCGGTGGTCTTGCCGATCACCATGAAGATGAACTCGACCCAGCCCTCGTCACCGTTCCAGCCAGCCAGGGTAAACGGGACGCGCTCGCCCGTCTCGTTGGCGCGAACCATGAGGAACTGTCCAGCGTGCGCATGTTTGGCGATTGCGGGCGCCTCGATGCGGAACTTGAACACCTTCTCCGAGAACTGCGTCTTCTCCAGGATCTTATACATAGAACCCCTCTCTTGTTAGGGCCGCCGAACCGTGCCTCCACGGAAATGGACGGTAGCCCGAGTAAAACCGTACGCGCACAGGCGTTGTGCAGACATACGGTGCAAATTATACCCTCATGGACATGCTGTTTACGTGTGTCTTCGGCGGTTGGGAAAAGGGTTTATCCCGACCTACCAAAAAGGGACAGGTTTATTTTGGTCGGTTTTATCAGGCAAAACGACAAAGGGGGCCGGCCTCGCGCTTCGTTGAGGCCGGCCCCCTTTGGAGCGTTATGCATGTATGGTGGCAGCGTGTTTATTGCGATGCGGCCACCGCGGCGTTTCCGCAGATAAACCTGCCAAAATTAACATCCCTAAATGGTAGGTTTTAGTGTTTGCCGTTGGCGGAAGCGGCGCCGTTTACGTGATCGCGGGCGTAGATTACGCCGTGGACGATGGCCAAACCGGCGGCATCTGCGGCGCGGGCGCAGGTGTCCTGGAAGTCCTCGGCCTCGCGGGCGCGCAGCTGCTTGAGCACATAGTCTGCCACGGCCATCTTGCCGGGAGGGTTGCCGATGCCGGTGCGGATACGGCTAAAGTCGCGGCTGCCCATCTTGTCGATGATGGAGCGCAGGCCGTTGTGGCCGGCGTGGCCACCGCCCACCTTGACGCGCACGTCACCGGCGGGAATGTCAAGCTCGTCGTGGATGACGAGCAGCTCCTCGGCCTTGATCTTGTACTCGCGGCAGAGCTTGGAGATGGGTCCGCCCGAGGTATTCATATACGACTGCGGCTTGACCAGCACGATCTGGCGCTTGCCACCCTCTTCCTCGGGATCGTTGATGTTGATGAGTGCGACCTCGGCGCCGGCCTGGTTTTTCCAGTACGTGACACCGGCCTGACGGGCCAACTCGTCGATTGCTTTGAAGCCAGCGTTGTGGCGGGTCTCGGCATACTCATCGCCAGGGTTGCCAAGTCCGGCAACCATGCGAATCTTAAGCGGCTGTGCAGCTGCCATGTTCATCCTTTCGTTGATTTGTCGCCTGCTATGGTGAGCGACCCTGTTGCCGCTGTCAAATGGAGGGTAATTGAGGGCGTTTGGGGGCGTTTGGACGGACGTCGAAATCCGAGGTGGACAGTTAGTTCAGATACGTATAAGTTCTGAGGACTCGAATTACTCAATTCAATGCCGATACGTTGTTTTGGAGCTTTAGTTAGTCCATATGGCGTTGTTTTGAAGTCTACCCTGCCTTCAAATAGGGCGAATGGTATAGAGATAGCTGCAAAACAGTCTAATTCAATGCGTCCATTTATACGTATTTGAACTAACTGCCCAGCCCTGCTCGACGGCGCACGGGTGATTCGCCGTTTAGACCGGCGCGAGGCCGGTTCCGGCCCGCAGAGCGTTGAGCCAAGCGGCCTGACGCTTGCGATAGCCCTTGATACGGTACCGGAATCGGACTCCTGTGAGTCGATGCATCGTTTGGGCGAAGGCTTCGAGTGCAACAAGGTCTTTCATTTGGTCGCGATTGATAACCAGGACGTGGATGCCCATGGCCTTGAGGCCATTATTTCGATTGCCATCGTGGATGCGAGCGTTTTGAAGCTCATGCCCAATTCCGTTGTATTCGTTGTCGACTCCGGCTGCCGGGCAATATAGGTCGCAGATGGCATAGAGGATGCCCGAGGACATGTTGACCGCAAGAGTATCGAAGTCGATTCGATGGTTGAGTAGCAGGCCTCCCATGGGCAGGCTGCAACATCCGAATCCGCCAAAGCGCATGGGCGCTCCGAGAACGGCAAACATTAGGGATTCGGCTGGGGATGCGGATCCAGCCCGGGCGAGTTTGACTGCCGTGCGAAACGAGGCGTATGAGCTACTTTTGGCGAACCGTGCGACCGCCTCGAGCTCTTCGATGGTCGTGGCGGGATCGCATTTGTAGTGCGCCTGTTCATAGCGGGTTTCGTTCTGTTGTTCGGCCGCTGACTGGTTGCCCAGGCAATCAAGATCGCCCGTCGCTTCGTAGCCATCGCCCTTGGGCCAGATGTCGTCATGGGCAATGGGGTATGTTGCCCCGGGAGGAAGGGAGTAAGTTCCGACCAGTTCCATGAGAAGCATCAAGGTTTTGGCGACTGATTCATTTTTAGAACAAAGCATGGCTGTCATGGCAGGAGACGTTGCGTAGATGTCGGCCTCGACGTGCATAATTGCACCTTCAGGAAGCGGAGCGGAGAGAATATGCTGAAGAAGTCGCTTGTCGGGGCGTCGGTTGCCTTCGTTTGAAACGAGAAGATCGAGCAGCTCGGAATCATCTTCATTCCAGGCGTCGAGTATCGAAAGTGCGCCAAAGTCTATCGCGTCATTATTGGGAATGCAGCTAGCCAAGGCCTGTGCTTGCTGTTCACTATCAATGGAGCTCCAGGGTAGGGCAGAGTACGCCCGTCGTGCGCGACGAATTGCGCGGAGGGCGGAGAAATGTGAAATCACGGTCGTCATAGCTATAACGTACTAAGTTGGCGGCAGAATGCGACCGCCATACCGTTCTTTTCGCTCAGCGGGGTGCTGGGCGCCATGAACGGCCGGGTGTTAGGAAATCGGTGGAATCGGTTGAGGGGATTGCAGGAAATTGAGCTCTGCCGAGAAGGTTGACGATGGCTACTGGACAGTTAGTTCAGATACGTATAAGGCGGCGGGCGTTCGAGGTGTTTCTAAGGGCCTTCGAGGGCGATTTGAAGATAATATATGCGGCGGTTGTACTCGAAAACGATGAGCTTCGGGCGGCATGGCATCCGCCGGGGAGCTCAGAAGGCTCCGAACGGACCTTTGGAGCTTTAAAAAATACGTATCTGAACTAACTGTCCAGGGCGGATTGGCGAGGAATAGAAAAAGGGTCGGAAGCGAGCTTCCGACCCTTTAAAAACATCAAAGATGATGCGATACGCGTTGGACTACAGCGCGAAGTCGCCGCCGACGAGCGTGGAGACGGGCTCCTCGTGGTAAACGGCGGAGATGGCCTGAGCGAACTCCTCGGCGACCGAGATGGTCTTGATCTTGCCGCCAACCTCGACGGGGATGGCGTCGGTGACGACGCACTCGACGATGGGGGCATCGTTCAGGCGCTCGATGGCCGGACCGGAGAAGATGCCGTGGGTGGCGCAGACGTAGATGTCGCCGGCGCCCATAGCCTTGAGCTCCTTGACGTTGGCGCACAGGGTGCCAGCGGTGTCGATCATGTCGTCGTTGATGATGCAGGTCTTGCCCTTGATGTCACCGATGATGCCCATGACCTCGGCGGCGTTGTGGCGCGGACGGCCCTTGTGGGCGATGGCCAGGTCGCAGCCGAGCATGTCGGACAGCTTCTTGGCGGCCTTGGCGCGACCCACGTCGGGGGAGACGACAACCAGGTTGTCGGTGTCGAAGTGCATGTCGTTGTAGTACTGGCCAAACAGCGGCAGTGCGGACAGGTGGTTAACCGGGATATCGAAGAAGCCCTGGATCTGGCCCTGGTGCAGGTCGAGGGTGATGATGCGGTTGACGCCGGCACGCTCGAGCAGGTTGGCGACGAGGCGGGCGGTGATGGGCTCGCGCGGGCCGGCCTTGCGGTCCTGGCGGGCATAGCCGTAGTGGGTGATAACGGCGGTGATGGAGCGGGCGGATGCGCGCTTGGCAGCGTCGGTGGCGATGAGCAGCTCCATGAGCATGTCGTTGACGTTGCCGCCGGCCACGGACTGAATCAGGAAGACGTCGGCGCCGCGGACGGTCTCGTCGTAGCGGGCGTAAATCTCACCATTGGCGAACTGCTTTAGCGTAAGGCCCGAAAGCTCGACCCCAAGGTACTCAGCAATCTTCTGAGCGAGGGGACGGTTGGAGGAACCGGAATACACGCGGATGGACTTGCGCATATTCTCCGACTTCTCGGGATCATTAATCGGCATTACCCTTCTCCTTTATACATCGAATGCCATATAGATGCCTTGTTGCATTGTAACCGCGCGGCGGGGTTTATCGGGTCCTGATAACGTCTTTACCGCCAACGGACACGAACCGACCACTCATCCGGTTGCGCAGGTCACGATAGAAAAAGGAGCCGCCCCCATGGAGCAGCTCCTTTTGTGCTTGGTAAAACGTTATACCTCGTCGTCCTCGTGCAGACGGCGGCGATAATCGGCGGCCCAGCCCTCAATATTTACCTGACGGGCGCGGCCCAGGCCGAGTGCGTCAGCCGGGACCGGATCGGTGATGACGGAGCCGGCGGCCACGAGCGCGCCGTCGCCGATCTGGGCGGGCGCGACCATCATGGTGTCGGAGCCAATGAAGGCGTCCTTGCCGATGACGGTCTTGTGCTTGTGGACGCCGTCGTAGTTGCAGGTGATGGAGCCCGCGCCCACGTTGACGCCGGGGCCCATGGTGGTGTCGCCGATGTAGGACAGGTGCGGCACCTTGGAACCCTCGCCGATCGTGGACTTCTTGATCTCCACGTGCGTGCCGGCCTTGGATCCGTCGAGCATGTGGGTGCCCGGGCGCAGGTAGGCGCGCGGGCCGCAGTCGACGCCATTCTCGATGACGGCCTCGATGGCGATGGTCTCATCGATGGTGCAGCCGCTGCCGACGGTGGTGTCGGTGAGGCGGCTGTTGGGGCCGAGCTGGCACTCCTCGCCCACGGTGACGTGGCCGATCAGGTGCGTCTGCGGCCACACGACGGTGTCGCGGCCGATAACGGCATCGGGGCCGATCCAGGCCTGCGTGGGGTCGATGAAGGTAACGCCCTCGGCCATCCAGTGCTCGTTGATGCGGTCGCGCGCGATGGCGGTGAGCTGTGCGAGCTGGATGCGGCTGTTGACGCCCAGGCCGTCGCGGTAGTCGTCGCAGTGGAAGATGGAGACAGCCTGGCCGTGGCCTTTGAGGATCTCGAGCATGTCGGGCAGGTAGTACTCGGATTGCGCGTTGTCGTTGCCGATCTCGTTGATGTGGGCGGCGAGCTGCGTGCCGTCAAATGCGTAGCAGCCGGCGTTGCACTCCAGCAGCGTGGCGGCCTGCTCGGGCGTGCAGTCCTTCTGCTCGATGATGCGCTCGATCTGACCATCGGCGCCCAGCTTGATGCGGCCGTAGCCGAAAGGATCGGGCGGGGTCATGGTCATGACGGTGCAGGCGAGCTCGCCGGTGGCGACGGTCTGTGCGAACTTGGCGACGGTGTCGGCGGTGATGAGCGGCAGGTCGCCGTTGAGCACGACGACGGGGCCTTGCGTGATGCCGCAGGCCTCGAGCGCGACCTTTACGGCGTGGCCGGTGCCCAGGCGCTCGGTCTGCTCGATGCACTCGACCTTGGTGGCGCTGTTGGCGTAGGCGCCGTCGATGAGGGCGCGCATCTCGTCGGCGTGGCTGCCGATGACGACCACGACGCGGCTGCAGCCGGCCTTGATGGTAGCGTCGACGATCCACTGGACCATGGGCTTACCCAGGATCTTGTGCGAAACCTTGCAGTGGTTCGACTTCATGCGGGTGCCCTCGCCGGCAGCGAGGATAATTGCGGTTGCGTCCATGTGATCTCCTGTTACGTTATAGAGACGTGTGTTTGGAAACGATACACGGCGCAATATGATACCGCAGGCATATGACGAGCGCGTAACGATTGGTTTGCGGCGGTTGAGGCTTGCGCCGCCGGCGTGGCGTTTGCACTGCTTGCGTGCGGCGTTGGCGGTGCTGCGGAGCTGTTGTTTGAGCGAGGGGACGGGGGTGCCCGTGGACAACATACGAGAGGAGTTTGGCGGCGAGCCCGTCGCGGCATTCTCGATGTCGCATCCGGCTGTGCCGGCACTCTATATAGTGCTGACGCTGGGGCTCACTATGTTCTCGATGCAGCCGGTACTGATTGCGCTGTCACTTGCGGGCGGGCTGGCGTATGGATTTGCGGCGCGTGGGGCTGCCCGCACGCTGGGCGCGCTCCGCTGGCAGCTGCCGGTGATTTTGATCGTCGCGGTGCTCAATCCGCTGTTTAGCGCCTCGGGCTCGACGGAGCTGTTCCGTATTGGCATGCGCGCGGTGTATCTGGAGAGCATGGTATACGGCCTGTGCATGGGCGGGCTGTTTGTGGCGAGCGTGCTGTGGTTTGAGGCCGCGGCGTCGATGCTCGAATACGACAAGGTGCTCGCGCTGCTGGGCAATGCCGCACCGGTGATTGCGCTCATGATCTCGATGTGCATGCGGCTTATCCCGCAGTTTTTGCGCCGCGGCCGCACGGTACTGGCGGTGCAAGATGCGATTGACGTGCCGGGCCGCGCGCCGGCCGACCCCGTGCGCTCGCGCCTGCGGGCGTCGAGCGTGTTGATGGGCTGGGGCATGGAAGATTCGCTGGAGCGTGCGGACGCGATGCGCTCGCGCGGGTGGGGTGCCGCGACGCGTCGTACGACGTATGCGCGGTATCGACTGGGGCGCAGCGACGTTGCCGCGCTGGCCGGGCTCGCACTGTTTGGTGCTGCCGCGGTGGCAGTGGCGTGGACCGCGACGACGCAGTATTCGTTTTATCCGCAGCTCTCGGTGCCGGCGCCGTGGCCGGGCTATGTCGTGTACGCTGCCTGGATGGTGCTGCCTTGCGCGTTTCATGCGATTGATGAGAAGAGGTTTGGCTGATGGCTCGGTTTGATAGGAGCTCGGCGGCGGGTGTGGCATATGGCTCGGCCGCGCCGGCGATTGAGGTGCGAGGCCTTAGTTTTGCCTATCCCGGGGCCGAGGCACCGGTGCTCGAGGGACTTGATTGGCGTGTTTCCCAAGGTGCGTTTGCGCTGCTTGTTGGCGGTACCGGGTCGGGCAAATCGACGCTGCTGTCGCTGCTCAAGCCCGAGATCGCTCCGGCGGGTACGCGCTCCGGCGAGCTGCGCGTGCTGGGCGAGCCCGTCGCCGACATGGACGTGCGGGCATCGGCGGAGCGCGTGGGTTATGTGTTCCAGGATCCCGAGAACCAGATCGTGTGCGAAACCGTGTGGCACGAGATGGCGTTTGGCCTAGAGAATCTGGGTGTGTCGCGCGACGAGATGCGCCGTCGCGTAGCTGAGACCAGCTATTTCTTTGGACTGGAAGATTGGCTTCACCGCGATACCGATGCGCTTTCGGGCGGACGCAAGCAGCTGCTGTCGTTGGCGGCCGTGCTGGCCTTGCGCCCGCGCGTGCTGCTGCTCGACGAGCCCACGTCCCAGCTCGATCCTGTTGCCGAGAAAAATTTTCTGCACGCGCTGTTTCGCGTGAACCGCGAGTTGGGTTGCACGGTTGTTGTGGCAACGCACCAGCCGCGCCCGATGCTCGAATACGCGACGTGTGCGTACCGGATTGAGGACGGTCGCGTGCGCGAGGTGGCGGATATGGCTTCTTTGGGACGCCGAGAATCGCTGTTTTCCGACGACATGTTGGGGTGGGGTGCCGTCCGATGTGCAAAAAACGGAGTATTCAGCAGGCGTGAGGACAATTTGGGCTCTCTGGAGCCGCCCGGGGACGTATCGAGCGCGAAAAAAAGTTCGAAATTGGACAAATCGTCCGAATTTGTGGCGCAAACGTCGCTCGAGAACGGCTCGGAAGCCTTCCCGCGCACGGATGGGAGCAGAATACTCCAAAAAATGTACGGCGGGTCGGCTACCACCCTGGCAGGGAGCTGGTTTCGCTACGATCGCGCGGGCGGTTGGGTGCTGCGCGGGCTCGACGTGGCGTTTTCGGCCGGTGCGGTGCATGCGATCGTGGGCGGCAACGGATGCGGTAAGTCGACGATGCTTTCGGTGCTGGCCAAGACTGCCAAGCTGCAACGTGGTCGTATGGTGCGCGGGGCGGCCTCGGCTGCGCTGCTGCCGCAGAACCCCAAGGCCCTGCTGGTTGCCGAGACGGTGCGCGACGAGCTGATGGAATGGGCTTCGGCCTGCGGGTACGACGAGGCTATGGCGCGGGAGCGCGCGGCGAGTCTGGGGCTCGCGGACTTGGGGGAGCGCCACCCCTATGACCTTTCGGGCGGACAGCGTCAGCTGCTTGCGTTGGCAAAGCTGCTGTTGATCGGCCCCGAACTGCTATTGCTCGATGAGCCCACCAAGGGTTTGGACCTGGCCAGCCGCCGCATCATCGCCCGCGCCCTGCGCGACCATGCGCAGGCTGGCGGCACCGTCGTCATGGCGACGCACGACCTAGACTTTGCCGAGCAGGTTGCCGATGACATTTCCATGATGTTTGATGGCGAGATCGCCTGCATGGAGCCGCCGACCGACTTCTTTGCCGACAACGTGTTTTATAGGGCGTGATGGGATGACGGATTATCGCGTCGCGCGCCTGCTCGCAAAACTGGAGATCCCGCTGCTGCTGGCGGTGCCAGCCGTGATGGCTGCGGCGTTGCTGGCGGGCGTTGAGCAGGCGGCACTCGCCATGCTTGTCGTGGTGGCGCTGGTGCTTGCGCTGTTCTTTGCAGGCTACGAGGCGTCGCGACCGGGCCTGCGCCAGATTATGCCAACGCTGGTTCTGGCGGCGTTGGCCGCGGCGGGGCGCATCTTGTTTGGCCCCATTCCCGACTTTAAACCCGTGAGTGCCATCGCCATTATCGCGGGGGCGACGCTTGGCCGCCGCAATGGTTTTATGGTTGGCGCGCTGGCGGCGCTGAGCAGCAATTTCTTTTTTGGACAGGGCATGTGGACGCCGTGGCAGATGTATGCCTGGGGGCTCGTGGGATACGTTGGCGGTGCGCTGGCGCATGCCGGCGCTTTTGATCGCGCCGATGGCACCGTGCGTATGCCGGCGCTGCTGACCTACGGCTTTGCTTCGGGTTTGCTGTACGGCGTTGTGATCAACGCCTACGACATTATCGGTTTTGTTCAACCGCTCACGTGGGCGGGTGCCATGGCGCGTCTTGCCACGGCGGTGCCGTTCGATATCACGCACGGCCTTGCGACCTGCGTGTTTTTGGTCGCCCTGTACAAGCCTTGGTGTCGCCGCATCAACCGAGTCGTCGTGAAGTGCGGACTGTAGGGCTGGTTGCGCCGGGGCGGGAATCAATACTGCCGAAGTGCCATTTTAAAACTATGCCGGTTTACGGGGCCAGATTGGCACAAGCAGACCATGCCGGCTATTTTTGAAATAGAGCAAGCCGTTTACCTGCGGTTTTATTATTTCGGAATTGCGTATGGTTGGGGGTTCGCGATTCAGCCCCGTAAACCGGCATAGTTTTGAAATAGCCGGCTGATACGACGGGCATCGTGGCCCTCAGAGAGCCAAATTGATCCGTTTTCTTTCGCCTCCAGACGTTCCCAGGGAATCAGCTGAACCCGCCCGCCACGGAATCGGCCTATCTACTATGTTTGGCCCGACACCCCCAAACACAACCGCGTTTTATGAAAAACCGCAGGCTTTCTACCTGCGGTTTTCTTTTTGCGTTGTTCGCTGTGGTTGAGGGTGGTGGCTTAAACGTAGTAGATGGGCGTGTTTCGTGGCGGATGGGTCACGCGGACACCCTCACGAGGCCCAAAATGATCCGTTTTCCTTCGTCTCCGGGGGCAGCTGGAGTTAGAGCTCCAACGTAAGGGTGACGGGGCAGTGGTCGCTGCCAAAGATGTCGCCGCGGATGCCGGTGTCGCGTACGTTGTCGGCGATTGCGTCGCTTACCAGGAAGTAGTCGATGCGCCAGCCGGCGTTGTTCTTGCGGGCATTAAAGCGGTAGCTCCACCAGCTGTAGACGCCCTCGACGTCGGGGTTTGCCGCGCGCCAGGTATCGGTAAACCCGGCGTTGAGCAGCTCGGTAAACTTGCCGCGCTCCTCGTCCGAAAAGCCTGCGTTGCCGCGGTTGGACTTGGGGTTCTTAAGATCGATCTCCTCGTGTGCCACGTTAAAGTCGCCGCAGGTCACCACGGGCTTGCCGGTCTCGCGCTCGAGCGCGTTCAAAAAGCCGCGGTAAGCATCGTCCCAGGCCATGCGCACGTCGATGCGGGCGAGTTCGTTTTGCGCGTTGGGAGTGTAGACATCCACAAACCAGAACTTGTCGAACTCCAGCGCGCAGACGCGGCCCTCGGTTGCGGCTTGGGCGACGAGTACGGCCGCCTCGTTCTCGCCGGCGTAGGGTAGCAGTGCGTCGGCGTGCAGCACGCGCAGCGGTTCCTGGCGGCTAAAGACCGCAGTGCCCGAATAGCCTTTACGCTCGGCGTAGCTCCAGGTTTGGTGATAGCCGGCCAGGTCAATATCGACCTGGCCTTCTTGCAACTTGGTCTCTTGCAGCGCCAGGATATCGACGTCGAGTTCTTGCGCGATCTGGATAAAGCTCGGGTCCTTTTTGAGCACGGCGCGCAGGCCGTTGACGTTCCACGAGGCGAAAGTGTAAGTCTGAGGCATGGTGTCCTTTCGACGGGGTTGGCAGGCTTAAGATTAGCGCAACAGGGGCGGGGTGGGCTCCGCGCATGCTGACTTAAAGGTCGCATGCTGGGACATCGCCCGACGCCGCCCGATCAACAAGGACGGAGGGCTCATATGACGCAGGCAATATCGGACCCCAGGCAGGCGTCCGCCGCGCTGGCGGATCTGTTTGACACCCACAAGCGCGTGGTGTTCTTTGGCGGCGCCGGTGTTTCCACGGCGAGTGACATCCCCGATTTCCGCAGCGTGGACGGCCTGTATCACCAGCAGTTTGCCTATCCGCCCGAGACCATGCTCTCGCACAGCTTTTACGAGACACATCCGGCGGGGTTCTTCGACTTTTACCGCACCAAGATGATCGCGCTTAACGCTAAGCCCAGCCGCTGCCACACCAAGCTGGCCGAGCTGGAGCGAGCTGGCAAGCTCGATGCCGTGGTGACGCAAAACATCGACGGCTTGCATCAGATGGCGGGCTCGCAGCGCGTATTCGAGCTGCACGGATCGGTCCATCGCAACATTTGCCAGTCGTGCGGCGCGGTCTATAGCGCCGAGTGGATTTGCTCGCGCGAGCATGAGGACGCCGCGGGCGTGCCCGTGTGCCCTGCGTGCGGTGGTCGCATCAAGCCCGATGTGGTGCTCTACGAAGAGCCGCTCGACGAGCGTGTGTTGACCGGTGCCGTTGCCGCCATCGCCGCGGCCGATGCCCTCATTGTGGGCGGGACCTCGCTCGTGGTGTATCCGGCGGCAGGCCTTACGCGTTACTTTACTGGCGATACGCTGGCCATTTGCAATTTGGCGCCTACCGATCAGGATGCAAATGCCGACCTGCTGATTTCTTGCGACATCGCGGCCGCGTTTGCGTTCTAGCCCGTGTGCGCGGATACAATAGAAAGACTGAGTGCAAAGCGACCCCGCCGCCAGCTCCCCAAGCTCGGCGGCGTGGGCATTTTAGGAGGATGTTCATGGCGAACGACAGCAAGACATGGCGGTGCGGAAAGTATGAGCTCAGCTTTGACCGTCCGCGCATCATGGGCGTCCTCAACGTGACGCCCGATTCGTTTAGCGATGGCGGGGAGCACTTCGACCCGGATGCCGCCATCGAGTACGGCCTGGCGATGCTCGACGCCGGCGCCGACATCATCGACGTAGGCGGCGAGTCCACGCGCCCCGGCTTTACCCCGGTTAATCCCGACGAGGAGGCTCGCCGCGTGCTGCCCGTGGTGCGCGCGCTGGCCAAAGAGGGCGCCATCGTCTCGATCGACACGCGCCACGTGGCGGTTGCCAAGGCGGCCGTGCGCTGCGGCGCCTCGATCGTCAACGACGTGACGGGCTTCACCGACCCCAAGATGGTCGAGTTTGTTAAGACGAGCACCTGCGGCGTCATCGTGATGCATGCCGGCGAGGTCGCCGCGCCTACACGCACGCACGCAACGGTGCAGCTCGATACCTCGGCTGCGGCGTTTGTTGCCGAGAAGGCGCGCGAGGCGGCTGCCGAGGCCGCGCGTGAGGCTGAGAAGCCGGCTCGCCGCCGTCGCGGCAAGTTACTGGGCGAGCCTAAGCCGGAGGCCAAGCTTCCGGGCGGCGTGGTGCAGCCCTCGTTGCCGTTTGGCGATCCGGAGCCCGCGACCGAGCCTGCAAGCGAGCAGGAGACGCCGGCCGCCGAGCAGGCTGCTGCCGCCGAGACCGTCGCGCCCGCGCCCGAGGCCACCGAGGCCGCATCGGAGTCCAATGACCGCCTGGCCGCCATGATGCGCCGCAGCGCCCGCCGCGAGGAGGCCTACGTGCCCACCTCGCAGCTCCGCCGCTTCACCCTGCCCGATTCGGCGCCCATCATGCGCCGCGTCATGGGCTTTCTGTCCGACCAGGCCCGCGCGCTCATCCACGCCGGCGTGTCGCGCGACCGCATCTGCATCGATCCTGGCCCGGGCTTTGGTAAGTCGGCTAACGAGGACATCGTCATCCAGCGCGAGACTGCCAAGATGGCGTCACTGGGCTATCCGCTCATGTGCGCTGTATCGCGCAAGCGCTTTGTGGGCGCCGTCTCGGGCGTGACCGAGGCCGCCGAGCGCGATGCCGCTACGTTTGGCGTGTGCCTGGGCGCCATCCAGGCCGGCGCCAACGTCGTGCGCGTGCACGACGCCGCGGGCTTTGCGCAGTTCCTGAACGGCTACTGGGCGGTTGCCAAGCCGCAGCCGCGCCGCGCGTTTGTGGCCGTGGGATCCAACTTGGGGCATCGCTGCGACAACATCCGCGCCGCACGCGACATGATCGCCGAGATTCCACTTACCTGCGTGTCCAACTCCTCCAAGATCTACGAGAGCGAGCCGGCCTACGAGACGCGCCAGGACGCGTTTGCCAACGCCGTCATCGAGATCAAGACCGAGTTGGCGCCGCTGGTGCTGCTCGACGAGCTCATGAAGATCGAGGCCGAGCTGGGCCGCGACCGCTCCAAAAAGGCCAAGGCCAACGGTCCGCGCACCATCGACCTGGACCTGCTGTGGATGGACGGCGAGACCCACGGCGGCAAAAAGCTGCGCCTGCCGCATCCGCTGATCGGCGAGCGCGACTTTGTGCTGGTGCCGCTCGAGGATCTGATGCACGACCCGGCGCGGTTCTTCCGCTACAACGGCGTCGAGGTCAAGGAGCCCGAGGATCGCGTGGGCCATATCGTGGGTGAATTGGGGCGTATGTAGATGATCGAGATGAACGCTGTAGTCGCTGCCACTGAGCTCGACGCGGCGCGTGACGCGGGTCGCGAGGGCGTGTCCGCGGGCTGGTGCGCGTGGAGCGTGGGCGATGCTTCGCTGACGTTTTCGCTGGTCGTGCGTCCGGATGTGAACATGCATGCCTTCCACGGCCTGCCGTTTGTGGCCGCGATGGGCATGATGGACGCGCTCGTGGGCACGGCTTCGACGCCGGGGTTGGGCCTTGCCGGCAAGGTGGGCATTGAGTGGCCGAGCAATATCGTGTGCGGTGCGCCTGCGTTTGAGACGTCGCTCGCGCGTGTTGCCGTGAACGGCGGTGCCGGTGCTGCGGGCATGTTTGCCGCGGTGACGGTTGATATTGAACGTGCGGCGCTGGGCGAGCTTGGCGTGGATATGGCCGACGAGGTGCTGGTCGAGGCATTGGCCACCGCCGTGCTGACCCGCGTGGACACCTGGGCGGTTGCCGCCAACACACCACAGGGCGCTGCCGGCCCGCTGGCTCCGGTGCTGGGTGAGTACTTCGATATGGTGCCGCTGCTGGGTCGTCAGGTTGCGGCGGTGTCGCCCAACGGTTTGCCGCTTGCGGTCGGTGTGTTTGCGGGCCTGGACATCTGGGGCCGCGCGACCATCAAGACCGATGCCGGCGAGCAGGAGTTTCCGCCCGAGGCCGTACGGATTCGCGGGCTGTAACGCGGGGCGTTCGCGCCCAAAGATAGACATGACAACAAGACCCTCCTCGGCCTGTGCCGGGGAGGGTTTCGCCTATCTGGGGAATGGGTTGCCAGCGCCCTATTCCTCAAAACTGAAAAATTTTCGTTTTTGAGGAATAGGATTAAGGCGGCTCGGTCTTTCGCGAGGTATATTCGCTATAGAGCCTATTCCTCAAAACTGAAAATTTTTCAGTTTTGAGGAATAGCGATAAAAGACCGCGAGGAGGCCCCGATGAAACTCATCAATAGAACGTCATATATGGACACGTTGACGAGTCTTATTGGCGTGCCGGACATCAAGGTCATCACGGGCATCCGTCGTAGCGGTAAATCAAAATTGCTCGAGGCCCTCCGCGATTACGTGGAGGCACATCTGTCCAATTCGAATGTCATCCATATCAACTACAACCTCGATGAGTTCGAGAACCTGCTCGAGTATCACGCGCTGCTCGCCTATGTAAAAGAGCATCGAGTGTCCGGCAAACAAAACTTTCTGCTTATCGATGAAGTTCAGATGTGCGACGGTTTTGAGCGTGCGATCAATAGCCTTCACGCATCCGAGCAGCACGACATATTCATTACCGGATCGAATGCCTTTTTGCTGTCGAGCGATCTGTCGACGCTCTTTACGGGGCGTACGTTCGAGATCGAGGTTTTCCCATTCTCGTTTGAGGAGTATCGTCTCTATGGCGACGAGGGCGAGGTCGACCGCGACTTCGATGAGTACGCGAGAACCGGCGGTATGTCCGGCTCTTACCCTTATCCACTGCAGGAGCAGCGCTATCAATATCTCTCCAACGTCTTCAAGACGCTCATTGTGAGAGATATCGTGCAGCGGCATAACGTGAGAAACGAATCGGCGCTGCTGCGCATTGCCGATTACATGATGGACAACGTTTCCAACATTACGTCGGCACGCAACATTACTGATGCATTAAATGCGGATGGGTTAAAGATTACGAACAAGACGGTCGGCACGTACATGGGGTACCTGTGCGATGCGTTTGCCTTCTATAAAGTTCGTCGGTACGACATTCGCGGCAAAAAATACCTTAAGAGCGGCGAGAAGTACTATCTGGCGGACCATGCGTTTAAATATGCGCTTCTTGGTACACGTGATATGGATTGGGGACGCGTATACGAGAACATGGTGGCAATCGAGCTGCTGCGTCGCGGATACGAGGTATACGTCGGCGTGCTCTATAAAAAGGAAATAGACTTTGTAGCAATCAAGCGGAGCGAGAAACTCTACATTCAGGTGAGCGACGACATCAGCTCGGATAAGACATTTGAACGCGAGATTTCGCCACTGCTGAGCATTGGCGATGCGTATCCCAAGATGATTCTCGCCCGCACGCATCACGAGGCCACGGATCGCGACGGAGTGCAGATCGTGGACCTGGCGAGGTGGTTGTGCGGCGAGGCGTAGCAGAAAGCCTATTCCTCAAAACTGAAAAAATTTCGTTTTTGAGGAATAGGACCGATGCATTGCTTAGTCCGCCGCTCGCGCCCGTGCTCGACTTAAGCCCCTGCCTTACCCCAGCTCCTGCATGCGGCGGTAGATTTCGCAGATGCCCTTGATGGTGAGCTGTCCGTCGACCACGTCGAAGGCATCGGTCGAATCGGCGACGATGCCCGCGAGACCGCCCGTGGCGATAACGGTGGCATCCTCGCGGCCCAGCTCGCGCTTCATGCGCTCGACCAGGCCCTCGGCCATGGCAGCAGCGCCCACCACGGCGCCGACCTTGATGCACTCCTCGGTATCGCGGCCGATGGCATGCTCGGGCGCCTCGAGCGGCACGCTGGCGAGCTTGGCGGCACGGGCGGCAAGCGCGTCCATGGAGATGCGGATGCCCGGCGCGATCGCTCCGCCAATGTAATAACCGTCCTCATCGATGACGTCGATATTGGTCGCGGTGCCAAAGTCCACCACGATTGCCGGCGCGCCGTAGAAAGTTTCGGCCGCAACGGCGTTAGCGACGCGATCGGCGCCTACGGCTTGGGGACGCGCCGCGCGCAGCTTGGTCACGGCGGCCGTCTGCGGCCCGATGACGATGGCGTCTGCGGCAATGCGGTCGGCCACGGCGTGCCACTCGCGCGAGAGCTGCGGCACCACGCCCGCAAAGGCGATCGCGTCAACCGCATCGAGCGAGAGGCCGTACATCTTAAAGAAACCCATCAGGCGCACGTGGATCTCGTCGGCGGTATAGGAGCGGTCGGTGGGCATGCGCCACGACTGCACCAGCTCGTCTCCGTCGAACAGGCCCATGGCCGTCTGCGTGTTTCCCATATCGATAGCGAGCAGCATGTCTACTCCCAGTGTTGGCATAAAAGGACGCGCACCATTGTATACGCGCCGTCGACGGCGCTCGGCCGCGATTCGTTTACGGTGATAGGGGCTGAGGGGTTTAAATATGAAGGAATTATGCTCTACGAGATTTTCCTTGCCGTTTACCGAACTCCCGCGTAATATTCTTTCTTGCGCACATGAGGCGCCCAGACATTGCGGGGTGGAGCAGTCTGGTAGCTCGCCGGGCTCATAACCCGGAGGTCGTAGGTTCAAATCCTGCCCCCGCGACCAAGAACTTGCAGCTCGTCGGCCTAGCCGGCGAGCTTTTTTGTTATTCCGGGACCGTGTTTTCGGTCCAATTCCCAACCTCTCAATCAAAGATCTCGATCTGTAACATCTAGACCCGATTTGGGCGGCTAGATGTTACAGATCGAGATATACCGGTGGATTGGGTCCCGTTTGTCTAAATCTATAACACGAGGGACGGATTTCGCCGAGTTGTTGTTATAGATTGAGATTTTCTAGCAGGCGGGTCCCGTTTGTCTCGATCTGTAACAGTAAGACCCGATTTTGCCGCGTAACTGTTACAGATTGAGATAAACCGACGGGCCGCCCCGCCCATCCCCATCCACCCGCCGCCACCTGATATTCGCCGATTTCCGTTGCGCCACTGTGCTCCCATGCCATATCCTCTAGACAACTACGCGGCACCATCGCCGCCGCGCCTACAAGAGAGGAATATCCATGACCGCACCTGCATCCAAGCTGCTCCAGCCCATTACGGTTGGCCCCCTTGAGCTCAAGAACCGCATTATGTTCCCGCCGCTCACCACCGGCTACGAGGAGCGCGACGGTTCCATCGGCGAGCGCAGCCTGGCCTTTTACGAGCGTCTGGCCCGTGGCGGCGTGAGCTACATCGTCATCGGCGACGTCGCTCCCGTTATGACCGCGAGCCCCACGCCCAAGCTGGCGACCGATGCCCAGATCCCCACGTTTAAGGCGCTGGCCGACGCCGTCCACAAGCACGGCGCCAAGATCGCCCTGCAGCTGTTCCATCCCGAGTACGACGTGCCCGGCGTCGGCCGCATGGTCATGGGCTCCATGGCCGCCGCCAAGGCCGCGCAGGAGGCCAAGGCCGCCGGCGACGAGGAGACCTTCGCCGCCAAGATGGCCGAGTCCAACGAGATTCGCAAGCAGGCCTACGCCAAGCTGCACCACGACATGCAGCACTTTGTGAACGAGGCGAGCGTGGAGCAGCTCACCCAGATCAAGGAGGCCATCGCCGCCTCGGCCGCTCGCGCACAGCAGGCCGGG
Organism: Collinsella sp. AM24-1; assembly: GCF_003470325.1. Taxonomy (NCBI): domain Bacteria; kingdom Bacillati; phylum Actinomycetota; class Coriobacteriia; order Coriobacteriales; family Coriobacteriaceae; genus Collinsella; species Collinsella sp. AM24-1. The sequence continues at coordinate 60,354 of NZ_QRHM01000006.1, forward strand.
ATCGACGCCATCGAGGTCCACGGCGACCGTCTGGTGGGCTCGCTGTGCTCGGCTATCCTCAACCAGCGCACCGACGAGTACGGCGGCTCGTTCGAGAACCGCGTTCGCTACGCGCTGGAGGTCGTCGCCGCCATTAAGGAAGCCGCACCGGAGCTGATGGTGGAGTACAAGCTCCCCGTGATCATGGAGAACCCCGACGGCACGCCGCGCGGCAAGGGCGGCCTGCAGCCCGATGAGGCCTGCGAGTTTGCCAAGCTGCTCGAGGGCGCGGGCATCGACATGATCCAGGTCGCGCAGGCCAACCACACCGGCAACATGGGAGACACCATTCCGCCCATGGGCGCCATGCCCTACAACTGGACGCTGCCGGTGGCCGAGCGCGTCAAGGCCCTGGTCTCCGTGCCGGTGGCAACCGTCGGCCGCGTTGTCTCGGTCGAGGCCGGTGAGAAGATTCTGGAAGACGGCGCGGCCGACATCATCGCCTACGGCCGCTCGCTCATGTGCGACCCCGACATTGCGCTGAAGGCCGCCACGGGTGAGCCCATCCGCGAGTGCCTCAACTGCAACAAGGGCTGCGTCGACGCGATTCAAAACCGCAAATACATCTCGTGCGTGCTCAATGCCGAGAACGGCGACGAGGCGACCATCGCCATTAAGCCGGGCGAGGGCGACAAGAAGATCGCCGTGGTGGGCGGCGGTATTGCCGGCCTGGAGGCCGCGCGCGTGGCGGCCAAGCGCGGCTACGACGTGACCGTCTATGAGGCGAGCGATCATCTGGGCGGCCAGATTGTGCTGGCGGCCGCGCCTCCGCGCAAGGACGAGATCATGCGCTCGGTGGAGTATTACGAGAAGATTCTGCCCGGCCTGGGCGTAAAGGTTGAGCTCAACCATGCCGCTACGGCCGAGGACCTCAACGCCGCCGACGCCGCGATTGTGGCTGTGGGCGCGCACGACGTGGTCATCCCCGTTCCGGGCGCCGATTCGGACAAGGTCGTCTCGAGCTGGGACGTGCTGGCCGGCAAGGCGGAGCTCGCGGGCTGCGTCGCCGTTATCGGCGGCGGCCTGGTGGGCACCGAGACTGCCGAGTACCTGCTGCAGAACGGCTGCGAGGTGGCGATTGTCGAGATGCTCGACAAGATTGCCGCAGGCGAGTCCGAGACCATTCTGCCGCTGATTATGAACGACTTTGCCGCCCACAACGTTGAGCAGCATGTTAAGACCCGCCTGACCGCCATTACCGACGAGGGCGTGGAGGCCGTTCGCACCACCGAGGACGGCGCCGAGGAGCCGGTGAAGATCGCCTGCGATTACGTGGTGATGGCCGTGGGCTCCAAGGCCAACGGGTTTGACCTGGACGGCGTAACGGTGCCCGTGACCTGCGTGGGCGACTGCTCGGGCGAGCGCACCGCCGACATTGCGAGCGCCATTCGCACGGCGTATCACGCGGCCAACGAGCTCTAAGTAAGAAAGCTATCGCGTATTGAGTGGGCGGGGAGTGCCGTATCGGCGCTCCCCGCCTTTTTTGCCAATGAGGGCGCCCCTGACCAGCGGGTTCAGAAAATCCGAATTTCATGCACCAGAAAATCCGACTCCTTAGAACATGAAAATCCGAATCGCAACCACCCGAAAATCCGAATTTGCTACAGTGGAATAGAGGAATCAGAAAGCAGGAACTGGAAATCTGCGGGGGTGGCTCATGGCGGGCGAAAGGCTACATCGGGACGGATACATCCCGCGTATCGTGGATGCGCAAATCGAACGCTACCTTCGCGTCTTTGGCGCGGTCGAGATTGCGGGCACCAAGTGGTGCGGCAAGACGTGGGCCGCGCTTGAGCACGGGGCGTCCGCCTCGTATGTCGACGAGAATCTCGACCTCGCGCGTGCCGACCCGGCGATGATGTTGCTGGGAGACCGTCCGCATATTATCGATGAGTGGCAGCGAGTTCCCCAGATTTGGGACTACGTTAGACACGAGGTTGACCGCACCCGGGGCACGCGCGGCGCCTATATCCTCACGGGTTCCGCCACGCCTGCGTTTGGCTCAAAGACGGAGGCACCCGCGCATAGTGGAGCCGGCCGCATCGGCCGCGTCCGCATGTACCCCATGACGCTTGCCGAGACAGGTGAGTCCAGCGGCAAGGTGAGCCTGGCGGGCTTGTTTGAGCATCGTTTTGAGCCCTGTCGGTGCAATGGCGATACACCGGGGCTTGTCGAAGCCGCCTGCCGCGGCGGCTGGCCCGAGGCGATCGATATGGTTTCGGCTGACGCCCAGCTCATCGCTCGCGAATATCTCAACACTACGTTTTCGAGCAGCTTCCCGGCGGTTGGTCTCGACCCCGATATTGCTCGTCGAGTCTCCGCATCGATCGCGCGCAATCTGGGACAGGCGACCACGTATAAAACGATTCTTATGGATATGTTCGGTGCCGAGGGGGAACCCGCAGCGTTTGCCGACGAGACCAAGGTGCGCAGGTACCTGGATGCCCTCAAAGGCATGTTCATTCTCGAGGAGGTCCCCGGTTGGGTTCCCGCCGCGCGCGACAAACGACGCTTTACCGTCAAGCCCAAGCGCTATCTGGCAGATCCGAGCCTTGCTTGCGCCTTGCTAGGTATGTCCTTGCAGGCGCTGCTTGCCGACTGGCAGACATTTGGTCTAGTGTTTGAGAATTTGGTCATACGCGATCTTTCGGTCTACGCACGTTCGCTCGACCTGCTGGATAGCACGCCCGTGCGCTATTATCGCGACGATTCGGGCCTTGAATGCGATGCCATCGTGCAGCTAGCCGATGGACGGTGGGCCGCCTTTGAGATTAAGGTGAGCGAAGATAAGGCGAGCGCCGGCGTTGAGAGCCTCAAGCGCGTTCGCAAGAAGGTCTGTGGAAATCCTCGTTCACGCACACGCGAACCGGAGTTTATGGCCGTGATTGTGGGGGTGGGTGAGTACGCCCGCGAGGTCGAGGACGGTATCTACGTGATACCCGTGCGCGCGTTGGGGTGTTAAGGGGCGGCACGCCGTGTGCCCGCTGCCCGGTGCTGCGGATTGGTGCAAGTGGTCAGGTTTGTTTGCACCATGTCCTTGGCATATGGAAGAAGCTGCTATTCGTAATCTTTAAGACATCATTAAGGCTTGCGCTGTGGAGCAAACCGCAGGTCAATGCTATTCTTTTACCTTATCGTATGGTGTTGTATTCTGCCTGAATTCTCTACCTGCGAACAACGGATAAACGCGACCGAGCGGAAAGGATGGCACGCCCGCTAGCAGGGCAAACGTAAACGATGAGTGGCATGGACCGACATAGCGAGCTCCAGCAGCACAAGACGGCGGCCGAGTACCGCCAAGCTGCCGACGAGCACGTGCGGACCCTCAAGGATTTCTGGAAGGATTTCCTGGTGAGCGGTCTGTTTGTGCTGGCCTCCATCGTTGCCATCTTTGCATGCCTGGCCTGGTTTGCCGCGAATAACCGAGTGAGTGCCACGGGGAGCACGATCGCGGCGAAGGGCCCGCGGTTTGTGCTCTCGGGAACGCAGGGCGGCACGGCGGGTAAGTACGACACTCAGGACAACTACGCGTCGGACAGTACAAGCCTTGCCGTGAACAATCTTTTCAACCTCAATAACATGAGCACCGATGGCGGTCTCTCTCCGGGGTCGGCCGGCCAGCTCCAGCTCAACGTCAGGCCGCTCTGCAATGACCTGCACGATATCACGGTGGAGATGACCTGGGAAATTTCTGTTCAGACGAGCGTTGCGGGCACGGGCGGCACTGCTGCGGATGCATCGAAAAACGAAGAGATCATCAACTCGCTTAAAGATTTGGTGCGCGGTCATATCCTGGTTTTTCAGGGCAAAGATGCCTCTGGCTTTTACTCGAATCCGCTGGTCCCCACGACCACCACGGTGACCCAGGACGGGGCCAGCGTCACCGTCATTACGCAGAGCTTTACCATCCCAAAGTCGAGCTTTTACGCTGCGGACTCAAATAGCACGACCGAAACCGTCACCAAAACCCTCTACTGGATTTGGCCGGAACAGTTCAAGAGCTATGTTCGCACGGGCAACGCCGGCTACGGTGGCAACCTTTTCGCTAACACAGGCGACGAGGGGGGATACACAACCCTCGTCGGCGACATCAACAATAACCACGCGCGCTATTTCCGCGCCGATAGCACGAGCGTGCCAGGTCAGGCGCCTAGCGCGGTTCCGCCTGTCGGAGCCGGCATGTCCTCTGCGGATGTGGAAACCTGCGCCAGCTACTACAACAACGCCGACGAGATTATCGGCAAGAACGTCAAGTACATTCGCGTGCGCTTCACCGCCAAGGAGACGGATAAATAAATGGACGAGCAGCTTAATGCCCGCGAGCAGGGCGATATCAAACACAACGAAGGAGCGGCAAACCCCGGCGGCAACGGGTTCGGCTCGCACGGCGAAGCGCGTCCGGCTGGCCGCATCGAGCGCATCAAGGCTTGGGTGAGCGACCACCGTCGCGAATCCCTGGCCATCGTGGGTCTGGTGGCCGTGCTTCTCGTGTTGCTGGGATTGACGCTCGGATGGTTCGTCGATGCCAATCGCGGCTCCACCGTTGGCAAGATCAAGGAGCCGGCGGAGCTCAAAGTGCTGGGCCCCAACGCTACGGCAACAGAGCAGGTCGACCTGAGCTACAACCCCGAATACGGCGATACCAAGACCGGCAACACGGTGACGCTCAAGCGCCCGTTTTGCGTGCAGACGGGCGGTGACGGTTTTGAGCTGCAACTCGCGAATACGACCAACATTACGGGTCTCACTATTGAGCTGTACAGAGCCGAGAACACGTCTGCGCTCCAGACGCCCGACGTGAGCGGTACCGCAGACGGCAAATCTTATAGCTGGAAAGCAACCGGAGAGAACCTGCTGACGAGCTTCGAATATATCAACAAGGAGAACGACGGTCTGGCAGCCGTGCCGGGCGAGGGCGCAAGCGACCCTACATTCAAGGACTATCAAAACGTCCAGCGCAACGCGCGCCCGCTCTACCGATACAAGAAATTCGGCAAAGGCGACCTCAACGCTAAGACACTCGACAACTCGACTGGCAATGACACGCTTAACTTTATCATCAAGCTTTCGTGGGACGAGAGCGCCAAAGAGACCGACGTGATTTACCTGATCGCGCGCAACACGAGCGGCAAGTAGGAGAGGGGGCGCACATGGAGAAGCAAGAGAAACAGCAGGATGCCGAGCGCGAGCAGCTGGCAAAAAGCAAGAGCCTAGTCAAGAACAAGCTGGTTGTGGCGGCAATCGCACTTATTTGCGCCGTGGCGCTCGTGACGGGTGGCTACTTTACCTATTCCGCCTACACCGCCAACGGATTTCTAAAGTCCGTCGCCGCAACGGGCACTGCGCAGAGCCTATTTGCAAGCGATTTGCTCACGGGCTATATGAGTGCGCCTAGCCCCGACGAGCTCGCCCGTGCCCAGCGCTCCGTTACGGTGTATCCCAACAACGGGCAGTGCAACTTTACCTTTAGCATCTACAACTACTTGCTGGGCAACAGCAACTTCTGCAACGACAAAAATGTGACATACACCTTGACGGTCGAGGGGCACGGGCTCGATGGCGCCACGTGGAGCTATGCGCCCCAGCCCGGTAGCAGCGTCACGCTTCCGGAGAATCAACCTACCAAGAACGACTACACCGTGACCTTCCCCGAGGCTAAGTTGGGACAAGCATACTTTGTGATTAAGGCCACGGTCGTATCGGAGAAGAGCCCCGGCACCGAGCTAGCCTGTCTGGCGGCGAAAGTCGTGCCGTCAAAGAGGGCCGAGGTCAAGACCGCTGCGGTTGAGGGCGCGCTGGTCGATGAGGCTGGCAAGTTTGCTGATTACGCTGCATACAACTACCGCGTGACGGTTACGGGCGCACTGGCAAACGTCACGCTCACGTGGGGGGAGAACGTGGAGATCGACCCGTTCTTTGAGACCAACCATAGCGCGACGGTGGATGCTGCAGCTCGCAAGGCTACGTTCACCATGGAGCCGGGTTCGATGGTCGTCAACTTTTACCGAGCGGACGGCAAAACGCCCGGTGGCTGGGGCGACCTGGACATTAGCGTGAGCGGAACTACTCTGACGGGCGCGACGGAGACTCGATAACTCTGGAAGCGGAGTTTTAGGATAAGAGGTACGGAATCGATGAGAACGGCAAAGCGCATATTCGCAGAGTTCATGACGGTGGTCATGGTGCTCCAAGCATGCTCGCCCACGGTGGCTGCTGTGGCGGCAGGCTGGCAGAACATCTCGAACGAGATTGCTGCCGCATCTGCGAAGGCGTTGGATACTGCCGAGAGCGGCGAGACCAACGGCGATGTCACGATCGGGTCTGGGTCGAGTGATGCCGGCGCCGACAGCGACAGTGCTGGGGATGACGCGGTGAAGGATGACGCTGCAGCAGGCGATACCACCGATAGCGCCACTGGTTCCGATTCCACGGGCGACCAGACGGAAGGCGACGATGCCGCTGACGATGCCGCCGCTGACGACGCCGAGCAAGATGCCGATGATGCGACTTCGGAGGACGCTGATGCCCAGGCGGGTGCGACGATCACGGATTTGAATAAGCTCGTCGAGCTGCTCGAGAAGAACGGCGCGGAAAGCATCGTGCGCAAAGACGACGAGAGCGGAATCCGAAGCCTCGATGTCAAGTCGTCGGAGGCGTTCGCCGTCCTGTCTAACGCCGACGCTTCGCTTTACTATGATGCGCAGATCAAGGTTATCATCACGGGCGATGCGAAGCTCACCGAGTCGGCTAATAACGGCATGTCTTTCCAGGGTCTTGGCAGTGATGAATGTCCGTTTGAAGGCAGGATCTATAGGGACGTTGATAGTCCCGTCGAGCTTACGACTGATCGGACGGTTTTTAATAACCTCAAGCTGTCTGACCAAAACAAAACGGTCAGGATAAAGTGGGTAGGCGCGACTAGCTATAGCGCACCGATGGTCGCTTCGAAGGTCAGCGGTGCGGAAAACGGCGAAGAGAGCAAGACACTCATCGCGTCGGTTGACATCGTGGAACCCGTGAACGTTGATGTGAAGGATGCGACTTCCGCCTTGACGGCACCCCTCCTGGGTGCGACGACGGGCGACCTTGCTGCGAACGTTACCTATAGCCTCACCGATTCTCGAAAGAATCTCAACGCGAATGCGACGGGCAACATTGGCTTGATTGCCAACACGGTCGAGAGCGGGAGCTTGACGGTTGAGTCCGTCACGTTCCCCAACGATCTGACCTCAGGCGGAGCCGTCAAAACGAGCTCTGGCAACGCTGGCCTGCTCGTAGGCGAAGTCAAGGACGGTGCGACCCTGAGCATTGGCACTCTGGCAAACGTTCCCACCGCCACCGTCCAGTCTACGAACGGCTCCGCCGGTGGCGTTGTAGGACTCGTTGGCTCGAGCACGGGTGCCATGGTCAACGTCGCGAAAGCTCTCGACCTACACGCGCTCACCGTCAAGGGCACAACTGCCAGCGGCGGTTTTATTGGTAAAGCGACCGTGCTCACACTGGGCGCGGATAATAAGCAGATTGGGTGTCCTCTAAATATTGGCGACGAGAACAGCGCTTGCTCTGGTGGCGTTATCGGCGACGTGAGCTTTGCGCAAGGATTTGCCGTTACGTCCAATATGTTCGACCTGGGCGACCTTGTGACTCTTGGTGCGTCGCAGCGCGCCGGCGCTCTTTTTGGCATGGCCGATATCTCTAATGGAGACATCGTGGTGCAAGGCGGGACGTATAAGAGCAAACTCGCCTTACCAGAAGATGTTAGTGTCAACGGCAGCTACGGCGGCCTTGTCGGCAAGGTGTTCGCGACGAAAACGGACGACGACGGCGCTTTGCGCGCCTTTGTTGTTGAAAAGGATGCAGATAATAAGAATACGTGCTCAATTGAGTTTGACCTTGCGAGCAAGTTGTCCGACGCAGGCGGCGTTGTTGGCTATGTTGGCGATAGCGCAAATCCTAACTCGCAGCCCGTTGCCGTTGTCTTCAACGGCGTGACGGTTGCGTGCAAGGGAGATGCTTCGGCGCGAACGGGTACCGGAAAGTTCGGTGGCGCCGTGGGCGTTGTCGATACGCGCAATGTCCTTGACGTGCGAGATTTCAAACTTACAAGCGACAATCCTATCGGTAAGGCGCAAAGCAACCGTGCCGCGGGAATTGCGGGATCCGCGTGGAATGCTGTAATCAAATTCAGCGGCATCACGGATCTGTCGGGCGCAAGTTTTGCCGAGAACGCCACGACGGGTCAGCTCGTATACGAGAACCACAACGCGCTGATCTTCGCTGCCGGCAATGGCTCTAATGGTGATCTGGGAGACAAGGGCGCTGCGGTCTGGACCTTCAAGCGTAGCAACTCAGCCTCAAAGACGGACGACATCGCGACCTACGGTGAAGTTGTTCGTCTGGGCGGCGACTTCATTAAGCTTGATGTGGACACTCATAAGTTGACCTTGCCGGATTCGCTGACGGCAGCTAACGGTGCCTACGCCCTAACCACAGCTGAGGATTTCGCCAAGCTTGCGATTACCTGGCAAACCAACGGCTACTACTCGATGGTTGACGGCGTTACCGAAAACAACCTTAACGGCTTGCAGTCCTCGACCATTACGGTGAACGGCACTATTGATCTCAAGGGCACGGGCCTGACGGGTTTCACGCAGGATCGTGCAGACGGCTCGCAAGTTTTCTCGGGAACGTTGAACGGTGGCGGCACAATCAATCTTGCCGTCGGCGAGGCGTACGGCAAGCGTGGTGAAGACGTGCTCGACGGCAATAACACGAGCAACGGCAACGGCAAAATCTACCGCCACGGCCGCTTGGGCTTGTTCGCGGCCGTCAACGGTGCAACCATCTCCAACGTCACAATCGCTGGCTCCATGAAGTTCGATAACGGTTCGGCTATCGATGCCGGGTCGCTTGCGTGTGCCATCGTCGGCAACCTGTCATTGTCTGGCGTAACGTGCAAAACGAATATCGCGTGCGATGATACGTTTGCCAATGACGTGAACATTGGCGGTATTGCGGGCAGCGTGCTGGCGGCTTCTACGGTTGCGTTTAAGGATAACAGCAAGGCTCAAGCGACCATCGCTGCAACTAAAACGCTTAACGGCAATAGTCGCATTGGCGGCGCCATTGGTTATGCGGGCGATTATGGCTCGTCATTCAATGTTGCGGGCCTCGAAGTCGCCGGATCAATCGAAACTGGCGATTGCGCCGGCGGCAAGATTGCCCAAGTCGGTGGTCTTATCGGCTGCATCGCACAGAGTACCTACAATGCAGGGACAATAGCCAACTCAGCTGATAAGTACGTGAACATTTCGGGCCTTTCGTTCAATTCATTCGAAATGAAAGTCGGCAGGAACGGCGATAAGCTCAATGGCACGGGTGGTTTCTTGGGTTATAGCTGGGGCAACGCGGTCGTAACTATCGGAGATGAGAGCATTAACAAGAATGAAAACTCTTATGCTCTGAAAACGACCAACGCTTCTATAACCGCGACTGCGGATGATTCCAAGGAACTCGGTGGTCTTGTATACGCCGCGAGCGGCCACTGGATTATCAACAACTATGCCATCGATCTCTCGGGCACAACCATTAATGCGGGCGCCGCTCAGACGCTCGGCGTTCTAGTTTGCCGCGGCTGCAAGGTGGATGATAAGACGACATATGGCGTCGAGAGCTACCTAGGCCTGTACTTGGAGGACAGGGCTTATTGGGATACCGCCTATAGGGTGCCCACCGGCGAGGGGGCCATCGTTGCGTCGGGCGTAACGTCCTTCGATGAATGGGTTGGCAGCGGTGTAAAACCAAACAACGGCAGCAAGCTCATGGACGCCGACTGGAACACGGTCGTTTCGCTACACACACAGAAAAACAAGCTGGACATGGACGGCGATTCCACAAAAGACAACAGCTACCATAATCGCTCGTCTTTCGGTCGAAGCCAGAATACGAACGGCAATACCCGCTACTTCTACAACCTCGACATAGCCTCTAAGAATTGTGAAGGCGGCTTTAGTGGCAGTCAAATCGATACAGCGGAAAAGCTGCTCTTATGGTCTGCTTACCGTTATGCTCCCGAAGGTATTCGTTCGACAATCGTTCCCAATGGCACGACAGGGCTCGATGATTCCATAACCATAACGGGTACAATCGATTTGGCCGGCTACAGCTATTATCCCACTCAGCCGAGCGGAGAGGTGACGGTTGAGAATGCGACCATTACCTTCTGCTACTCCAAGATCAAGGCCGAGCAGAATGGCAACAAGCTAAATTCCGATGCTACCCAGCACGAGAACATGCACTGCGGTCTTTTTCGAACGGTGGCAAACGGCGATCTCACAGTAAAAAACGTCACTTTGCGTGGTACTGTTGGGCCCGTTATTAATGACGGAAAGAGCTCTGAAGACGCTGGTGGAGCAAGCGGAAGCTCTTCGGGCGCGCTCGTGTGCCGCTACGTGTATGGGTCCAGCGACGGCAATGGCACCAAGATTAGAAAGATCTCAATTGATGGTCTTACGCTCAACAATCTGATTGTCGACGGCGCCAACAGCGCCACGGATGCTAACGCCTATATGCCTCTGCTCATCAACGAGATGCAGAAGTACGTGAGCCTGAACGCGAAGAATATCAAGACTACTGGGTACACGAGTGACACCAAGGCGGCTACGTCGCTGTTCGGAAAGCTTGGTGTAGGCAGTGAGGCCGATCAGGTGACGGCAAAGTTTGAGCAAATCAGCTTGCCCAGCCAAAAGAACAAAACGATCTTCACCCATGCGAGCCTGCTGGAGAGTTTTGGCTACGGAAGCACGAGCACGGGCTCTGCGGACTACACCTTTACTAAGGCCGATGCCGATGCCGATGCAGGCAAGGTGACATACGGATCTGAGATTGATGGGAGTACGGAGTACCCGGGCAAGCAGCTTTGGTATTACGACGAAGCGACGTATGGTGCCGTGAGCGGCTATGTGACGGTTGATGGTAAGAAGGACGGTGACGTCAGGCCTTGGTTTGGTGGCTATCTTCCTTATGTTTATAAGGGAAAGGCCACCGAGAGCGGCGTCCAATATCATGAAATTAAAGTCAACCAGCGCATTCCAAAGCTGGTAGAGGGATGCGGCACATATGGCGATCCGTATGCCGTTAAGGACGCGACTGAGATGAACGCCATCGCCAACTACATCAACAACCAAACTGCGCTCGACGGTTGGGAGGTCACCATTGCCGTCAACCAGAGTACGCTCTGTACTCGCCGCAGCGACAATAAAACCGACAATGAGGTTACGTACGTCTATAAGCAGGCGAAAGACACTGGGAAGAAGTGGGAAAAGAAGACCGGCGACACCACAGATCCTTCGGCCACACTTTCCGACGAGATGATGCACCGCTATATCCAAAGCGCGTACTACAGTATTGAACCTACCGGGGGTAATACGATCACCCTCGACGGCGCATCGTTTGGCGGTTTTGGCAACAAAGCCAACCCGTTCCGTGGCGTCATCGTTGGCAACCCTAAAGGTGATAAAAAGGCAACCATCAAGATAGAGAATAACGAGGGTTCGCTTCGCGGCCTTATTCCCTATAGTTACGGCAGCGTGGTGCGCGATCTGAATATTCGCTATGTGAACGCGTCGGCGACTATTACTTATTCTGCCAAGGATGCCGACGGTGTTCCGACGTCGTTCTTCGGTGGCGTTATCGGCTGCATCCTTGGCGGCGATAACATTATCGACGGTGTGGCCGTGAATGGGACAACGCCCGATAACTCCACAACCGGCTTTACGGTTGCTGGTGGCGGAACTAAGCCACATCTTGTTCCCATCGGCGGTTACGTTGGTGCCATTGCGGGCGGCGGTGTGATCTTCCGCAATATGTCAGGGACGTCTTGGCGCGCTGGAACCAGCGACAAGTCTCAGGGTCTTGGAACGGGCAACTTCCGGCAGTACGACAATCCCTACGTTGGTCGTGTGATTGATGGCTATGCCTTTAGCGAGGGCTGCAAAGTCGAAAACGGTAACGCTAACTACAAGATCAACGAGCTCACAAACAAGGGAGCTGCCTGCGTCACTACCACGGGCACCGACAACAAGTATATCGGCACTGATGCCGAGGCACCCGTGACCACGGTGGAAAACGCCCAGGGCCTTTTGGTGCTCTCGGCCATCATTAGCTCGGGTGCGGGTGCTGGAGCGGCACATACTGACTACGCTAATTATGGCGTGTTCCGCGGCTCCAAGGCGTACTGGGGCAGCGATAAGCAGGACCCGGCGATAAACGGCTACCTGTTTGGCAACAAGGAATATGGTAAGGTGCGAAATGCCAGCTACGACTGCGTGGGCAAGCCTGCGAGCGCTTCCGGCGATTTCGAAACCGCCAAAAACGATGACCAGAAGGCCCCGGGCAAACAGGGGTGGCACGGCCCGCTCAACCATGATGACGATGTAAATTCGCCCTACCTGGTGGCGTCCTACGCTGCCGACTACCAAACGGGCTACGTGTGCGCGTCGAAATCGATCGGCATGAGCCTGGAGTTCAAGGAAAATGCCACCTATGATATGACTGGCTACGGCACGGGATACGTGGGTCTCAGCGGCCGTTACTATTCCAATGCTTGCAGCTCGAACGAGGCGTCCACCGATCGCGACCGCATCACGCCGCACGTGGCAACGATCGACGGCAACGGGGCCACCATCACGGTGGGCACCAAAGATGCCACTTACGGCGTCGTCGAATATGCCGATGACGACTATAAGGTCTCGGGCGTGGGCGGCCTATTCAGCACCGTGATGTTCACCTCAACCAATGTGGGGCAGAGCGTCACCGCGAATGACGGCGCTCAGGTCAAAGACCTCACCTTTAGTAACTGCAACGTATCGCTCACGTACAAAGACGCCAACGGTAGCATTGCCTCGGGACCGGCATCGAACGACCTCATCGGCACCGGCCTTTTGGCGGGCGCAACGGCCAACTACGACGGCAACACGCGTGGCGTCTACCGCAACGTACAGATGAAGAACTGCACCGTGTTGGGCGCAAAGAGCGTAGGAGGGCTTCTTGGCAGCTCGGGCCGTACCAGCCGAAGGACGGATAACGACGTGACCTATATGGTCAATTTCGGCTCCGGCACGCAGGCGCCCGCGAATCTCTGTGACTGCTCATACACTGGCCTTAGCGTCACGGGCGAGAAGTACGTTGGCGGCTATGTGGGTGCGATCGCCTCGCCGTGCGGCGTGTGGACAACCGCGGCCACAGGGGTATACGAGAAGACTATTGGCAAAAACTCGACCATAACCGCCACGGGTACAACACCCTACGTGGGCGGCGTGTTCGGTTATACCTCCAGTAACGTATCGGTGAACACCAAAATTGGCATCACGGAAGCCGTCGCATCGAGCACGGCAGTCATCTCTGGGGTAAATGTACTCGCCACCGGGTCGAACACCGATAAGTACATGGGCGCCGGCGGTGTGGTCGGAAGCGCCTATAGAGGCGTTATTTCTATAAGCAACGTGCGCATTGATGCCGGAGGCGATGCCAAGAGCGCCATCATCGGCGATGCCACCGGAACGAACAATAGCATCCGTAATGCGGGCGGCTTGATTGGCGAGGTCACGAGCAGTGGCAGCCCCAACACGTACTGGTTTGAGGACTGTAGCGTCGAGAATATCAACATTGCCGGCACCGACCAATGCTCGGGCGGACTTATCGGCTACTACTTCAGCAATGTGAACATAGCCTGCAACAATATCGCGATTGAGAGCGCCACGATCAAGGGCAGGTGGAGCGGCGGTCTACTTGGCGCGATTAACAGCGGTGCCGACGTCATCAACGTCACCAACACAAAGGTATCTAACACAACGTTTGGCGGAACCTCCAACGGCGGCATTGCGGGCGACGGACGCGGCCAGTTCCATCTGGTAAACGTGCTCATGGACAGCAATACCTACAAATTGGGCTCTAAGCAGGGCGTGCTCTTAGGCGAGGTTGACACAAACGGCTATAGCCTCTCCGCAGCGGGCGTGAACGTAAAGCTCGGCAACGGCAAGACCACGCGTGATCTGCCGCCGATGGTTTACACGACCAATGCGGCCGCCGTAAACATGAAGTCGTATATCGCGTTTGGTGACTATAACGACACACTGGAAGCACCTGACAAGGGGATCACGCTCTACGGCGCGGACAATACCGCCACCACGGCAGCGAGCCCGTATGTGACCACGAGCCCCGTAAGCACGCTGGCGGCGCGTGCCTCCGACAACGACACCACCGATCGCTACCTGTTTGGCGACGGCGCCACCATCGACACCGCGGCGACCGTCCAGAGCGAGGCAGGCACCGGTGTTGCCGATCGCTACACCTACACGAATATCGGCGGCATTAATGACAACGGCGCCTATCAAAATAAGTCGAGCTACGATGCCTCATCCGTGGCCAGTAAGTTCAATTCGAATAATGATACAAGCAGCAACCAAGCCACAGCGGATTTCCCCGTTTTGGTGATCTCTGGCAACGACAACACGACGGTCAAGAGCTATCTAAACATCGTCACGAACGGCGGCTTCTCCGATGCCTGCAGATTGAATAACGAGAATGGCACCAATCCGCACGTGACGGCCAAAGCAGAGGTTTTCCAACTCAAGGACGGTGTGTTCGTTAAAGACGGTGACGCGTCGAACAATCCCACGCTTCGCGTAGTGAACAATGGCAAGAACAATATGTCGTTTAGCCCAAGCTCCGATTGGGACAACGGCAAAGGTCGCTTTACGCTCCTGACCGTTACCTTTACCGAGGCGGGTCAGAGCTACAACGTTCAGGTGCCGATCATCGTTAAGCGCAAGCTCGAGATCGATTTCACTGCAACGTATGATTACGGCACTCAATTTAAAGAAAAAGACTACGCTAACCTTGGAAAAGATGCACACGTGCTTACGAGCTTTGGCGAGCCGATGACGGGTCTGCTTACCTGGACATACAATTCTGCCAATGGGAAGGAAGTCGACTTTGGCTGGGACAGCTATATGGCTGCTGGCGGCTCGATGAAGGGGCTCGGCAAGAGTATCCTCTTCAATGGTGCCGACGGAAGGTTGCCCCAGGGCACCCAGCTTACGCTCATCGATGCGAACGTTGATGGCAAGGCCGGTGGCAGAGAGTATCACTATACGGTGGGCGAAGGCGGAGCAACGAGCGTTTCCCTGAGCGGAAACGACGGCTTTAAGGATTCTGCGGGCAATCCATATCAGGAGCGATGGCTGAGCGAGATCTTGGGTGTGTCGGCCACGCAGGATGGCGCCGGCACATGGACCGTGTGTGATAACGAGGCAGAGGCGACCGCTAAAGCGAAACTCGATGGCAAGTGGACGCTGTTTAAGGTTGCGGGTGCTGACGTTCCCAGCAACAGTCGCTATACGCTAAAGGTACCCAAGGAGAAGGATACCGGCAGAGAGAAGCGTGCATCGGAGAGCGTCTACCTAGTTGTCAACGTGCCCAAGTCGGGCGACGGCGTGACGCAAGCTAGTATCAACGGTTTTACGGCTTCGTCTATTGACTCGAATTCTTCGGGTGGCCGCATATCTTGGAATCTGCATCATGTTTTACGCACCGATGGCAGCGACGATATTCAAAACAGTACGGCATCGACATACAGCATCTTGTCCAATTATGAGCAGAATGTAGTCGACAAAAAAGATGGGGCGTGCATTCCGGTTTCGAAGTCGGAGGACGGTGCCGCCTACGTTCTTTCTCTCGATGTCATGGATACGGTTACGTTTAGCCCGAGCCAATACTATACAGAGAGCGACCATCTGTTCTATCAGCTCGATACATCGCTGTGTCGCTATGGCGCCAACAACAACCTAATGGGAGTAAGCAGTTTCCCGAGCGGAACTTCGGCAATTGCGAAGTTCTATGTTGCCATCGGCAATCAGAACTACAGGTGGAGTGGCAGCGATTGGGAGCCGTATGACGCTTCGACGCCTGCGTTTACACAGATTGTGACGGATACGGGTGATGACTCACTGAGGCTCACGCTCGACCATGACCTTGCCGGAATCCGCAAGCGTGCAGCGGGCGGATCCTTTACCGTGCGTACGGTAGTGGAAGAGATTCGCCTTACGCCGGACGGCTGCAACAAGGTTATCTCCCTGTCCAAGCAGTCTGGCGAGGACGCCTGTACCAAGATGTCCTATACCGCCAAGCTTTCGACGCGTAAGGAAGGCCTTAATACCTCGAGCCTGACGCAGACGAAGCGCGGTAACGTCGGGTACTATCGCATGGACACGGGTGATACGACCATTACGCTTTCTGCGCCAGATAAGTCGCAGCTTGGCATTAACGTGGACGACCTGCGTCCGATCGCGAATGGCACGATTGGTCTGGGTGCCACG
Organism: Collinsella sp. AM24-1; assembly: GCF_003470325.1. Taxonomy (NCBI): domain Bacteria; kingdom Bacillati; phylum Actinomycetota; class Coriobacteriia; order Coriobacteriales; family Coriobacteriaceae; genus Collinsella; species Collinsella sp. AM24-1. The sequence goes on from NZ_QRHM01000006.1 coordinate 76,769, forward strand.
TATGAACTGGGTGGACTCAGCAACGCCGCCGAGGCAATTGCGAACGCAGACTCTGTTGTGTACACGCTCTCGCTTCAGCGCCGCGGAACCGACGGCACGTATGAGAGCGTAACGGATGATATCTCAAACTACGTAACAGTGACGGAGAGTAAGCTTGCCGCGGTCGCTCCCTCCGGTAGCACGATCACCTTCACTGACTCGAAGGAGAACGGCAAGTTCAAAACGAAGAACGGTAATACGACGTTTAGCCTGCCCTTTACCGTTAAGGTCAACACGCAGGTTGAACAGCGTGAGCAGTTCTACGCGAACTATCGCTTGGTGATGACAGCGAGCCTGGTTAAGGGTGACGTGGCGAGCGCAACGCCTCAATCGCCCGACTATATGACCTATACGCTCACGAGGGTGAACCTCAACGGCATCGACCACTAGTTCCGAAGCCAACTGGCTTCGCAAAGGGGGCGGCAACCACCCGGTTGCCGCCCCTTTTCTTGTTCTCCTGGCCTGCTGCTGCCCCAGCTTCCCACCTAGCTTTCCAGCTTTCCACCTTAGGTGGTAAGTTAAGTGGAAAGCTGGAAAGCTAGGTGGAAAGCTGGAAAGTAAGTGGAAAGTTGACATGTAGGTGCGGGCTGAAGAGGGGTTAATAATTACACAAACCATACCAGCCAAACAAAAAGATACCAATCTGGTTGGTAAAACACCGTCAATGAGCCGCGAGCTAACTAGCTGCGTAAATAAAACCTAAAGAACTGTTGCAAATTAATGGCAAATGCCCAGATGCCGCCGTACGATTTTCAATTAACTGTTACGCGCAAACAGCAAAATGCTACTATCTAACATGCACGTAAGAAAGCAGATTAACGGTTAAGGCTAAGAAGTGGCAGGTATGTCGGAAGCAACAAGGACTCGCACGCATGCGCCCGAGGTTAGGCAGCGCGCCGTCGAGGTCCTCCAAGAGGGGGTCGGTCATCGCGCCCTCGCCGCGGAGCTCGGCATTCCCCAGGCCACGGCTCGTCAGTGGGCCCGCGCATATGCCGTGGGCGGTGCCGACGCCGTTCTCAACGCCGGTTCGCATCATCACACCTATTCGTACGAAGTTAAGCTCGCCGTGGTCAAGGACCGCTTGGAAAACGGCTTAACGGTTCGCGAGGCCATGATCAAGCACAAGATTCCTAGCGAGTCTTCGGTCAAGGCTTGGTGCCGTCAGTACCGCGAGAGCGGTGAGTCCGCACTGGTCGATAAGCCGCGCGGTCGCAAGCCGCGCGTTAAAAAGGCGGAATAGCAAACGGGATGGTGCACCCACAGGGGCGCATTTTTCTTGCCGCCCCTCTGCTCCAATGCGGGCGTGCCCTTACCCCGTACGCCTAAAACTCCCCAGTTGACCGAAAACCCGCCGCCGCTACTCCTCAATTGAGCTATAACGTTAAACAATTGCAGCGTTTTAGCATGGGGGAGTGATGGTATGACGCTACTGTATTTCCTTACCCTGTTTCCGCTGGTACCGGCGCTGGGCATGCTGCTCGCGCGCGGTGACCGCGCCCGCGATGCGGCGGGGCTCATAGGCTCCGGCATTATTATGGCGGTGACAGTTGTAGTCGCCGTCATGTTTTTTGGCACGGGTCCGCAGAGCTTTGAGGTTGCCCCCGGCACCTCGCATGTGCTCTCGATCATCAGTTCCGTTATCGACGTCATCCTGTGCGCTGTCATCCTGTACAACGCGTACAAATATAGGAACGCGCTCACCACGGTGCTCGGCATAGTCCAGCTGGTGGGCTCGCTCGCCTTTGCAGCCATGACGCTGCCCGCGGCCGAAGCCGTCACGGCAACGCCACTCTACCTGGACTACATGAGCGTGATCATGGTCCTCGCCGTCGGCATCGTTGGCAGTCTAATCTGCTTGTATGCCCTGGGCTACATGAAGGACTTCCAGGCCCATGACGAGCACGAGGCCGCGCTGCGCGGGCAGACCGCGCCCGACCGTCGCCCGCAGTTCCTGGCGCTCATGTTCCTGTTCCTCTCGGCCATGTTCGTCATCGTGACGAGCGACAACCTTGAGTGGCTGTTCTGCGGCTGGGAAATCACCACCGTGTGTTCGTTCCTTATGATTGGCTACACGCGTACGCCCGAGGCCATCAAGAACGCCTTTACCCAAATCATCCTCAACATGCTGGGCGGCATCGCGTTTTTGGCCGGACTTATGTATCTGCACGTTAACGGCATGCCGCTGACCATCTCGGGCATGATCGAGCTTTCCGGCACCGGAACCGCGCAGTCCGCGCTGCTGGTGATGCCGGTCATCCTGTTGTCGCTCGCCGCGCTCACCAAGGCCGCACAGATGCCGTTCCACACTTGGCTGTTGGGTGCCATGGTTGCACCCACTCCCACGAGCGCCCTGCTGCACTCGTCAACCATGGTCAAAGCCGGCGTGTTCCTGATGGTCAAGCTGAGCCCACTCTATGCCATCTACCCCGTGACCGGCTTTATGGTCACGAGTGTGGGTGCCATCACGTTTTTGCTCGCTGCACTCATGGCCATCTCGCAGAGCAACGCCAAACGCGTGCTCGCGTACTCCACCATTTCCAACTTGGGCCTCATCAGTGCCTGCTTGGGTGTCGGCGCGCCCGAGGCCGTATGGGCGGCCATCTTCCTGATCTTGTTCCACACGGTGGCCAAGTCGCTGCTGTTCCTGTGCGTGGGCACGGCCGAGCATCATATCGGCAGCCGCAATATCGAGGACATGGACGGCATGTTCAGCCGCATGCCGCACCTGACGCGTCTGATGATGCTGGGCATTATGGGCATGTTTGTGGCGCCGTTTGGCATGCTCGTGTCCAAGTGGGGCGCCCTGGTGGCGTTTGCGCAGACCGGCAACGTGCTCATGATCATGGTGCTTGCCTTTGGCTCGGCCGCGACGTTCTTCTTCTGGGGCAAGTGGCTTGCCAAGCTTTCGGGCGTCGACCCCACGGCTCAAAACGTTGAGGTCAATGTCCATAAGACCGAATGGATGGCCCTCAACACCATCGCCGCGCTGCTGATTCTTTGCTGCGTGGCGTTCCCGCTCATCTCGAGCGGCCTGGTGTCGCCTTACTTGGCCATGGTGTTTGGCCGCGTGCCGTACGTTATTGGCAAGGACGCCATGTATCTGATGGTGGTTATCGTGGCTTTTATCGCCGTGGTGCTGCTGACGTCATTCCGCGTGAGCAACAAACCGCACGTCAACGTGTACCTTTCGGGCGTGGGAACCGACAAATATCGCCATTTCCGCGGCTCGATGGGACACGAGGTGAAGGCCGAAAAGCGCAATTGGTACTCGGAGGACGCCCTTGGCGAGAAGCGTATTGGCCCCGCGGGTAGCGTCGTATGCTGCAGCATTATCTTGTTTGCGCTGCTGTGTTGCGCATGGATTGGGCCCGAGCGGCTTGCCATGAGCGCGCCCTCGGTGCTGCGCGGCAAGTATTTCGAAGGTTCGGGCGTCGTGGGCATCTTTATTGGCACCGTGGCGTTTGCCTTGCTGGCGCCGCTTGCGGGCGGCTTGATCGACGGCATCGACCGCAAACTTTCGGCTCGCATGCAGGGCCGCGTGGGCCCGCGCCTGCTGCAGCCCTTCTACGACGTTGCCAAGCTGCTGCGCAAGGCCCCTGCCAGCGTAAACACCATGGACGATACCTATATGGCGTGCGCGCTCATCTTTACCGTCGTGGGCGGCGGCATCTTTGTGTCGGGCTCCAACACGCTGCTGTGCGCTTTTATGGTGACGCTCGCCGCGATCTTTGTGGTGCTGGCGTCCGCCTCGACGCAAAGCCCGTTTGCGCAGGTCGGCGCCGATCGCGAGCTGCTGCAGGTTATGAGCTACGAGCCCGCCGTTCTGCTGATGAGCGTGGGCCTGTATCTTGCCACCGATAGCTTCGATTCCATCGCCGTGACCGGGCAGTCGGCGCCCATCATCGTGTACAGTGCGCCCATTTTCCTGGCGCTGCTTGCGGTGCTCACCATCAAGCTACGCAAGTCGCCGTTTGACCTTTCGTACTCGCATCACGCGCATCAGGAGATTGTCCAGGGCATCGCCACCGAGATGAGCGGCGGCACGCTGGCCAAGATGACCCTTATGCACTGGTGCGAGACCGTGCTGTTTTTGATGTGGGTGGGCATGTTCTTTGTTTGGGACAACCCGGTGAGCTGGGTCGTAGCCCTGGTCGTGATGGCCGCGACGTATTTTGTCGAGGTGCTGATCGACAACACCTTCGCACGCAGCACCTGGCGCAGCTGCTTTAAGCTCGGCTGGGGCGTGGCGCTGGTGTTTGGCCTGCTCAACCTTATGCCCATCCTCGTCGACGTGTTTATTTAGGAGGCGGCATCCATGGATCATAAAATGTCGCGCTCGCCGTGGGTTATTCATTACGACGGCTCGAGCTGCAACGGATGCGATATCGAGGTGCTTGCTTCGCTCACGCCACTGTTCGATGCGGAGCGCTTTGGCGTGGTCAACACCGGCAACCCCAAGCATGCGGATATCTTTTTGGTGACGGGGTCGGTCAATGCCCAGAACCTGCCCATCGTGCGCCAGATCTACAACCAGATGCTCGAGCCCAAGTGCGTGGTGGCATGCGGCATTTGCGCGTGCTCGGGCGGCGTATTCCGCGATGCCTACAACGTGATCGGCGGCGTGGACCGCGCGATTCCCGTGGATGTGTACGCGCCCGGGTGCGCCATTCGTCCCGAAACGGTGATCGATGCCATCGTGGAGGCGTGCGGTATCCTGGACCAGAAGGAGGCCGTGATGCGCGCCGGCGGCGATCCGCTCACCGTGGGCGGCGCCGCCACCTGGGACGGTGGCGTTGAGCTGGGCGAGGACGGGTTTGTGGCTGCGGGGGCCGGGACTGACGGTGCCGGTGACGCGCCTGCCGGGAAGCCCGCCGCACCCGCTGCTGGCGACGCACCTGCTGAGACGCCCGTCGCTGCAAAGGAGGCCGAGTAATGCAAAAGGCTATCTATACCACCGTTGGGCTCGACGAGCTTCTGTCGCATGTCCAGGCGCTCAAGGGCGCCGGTGCCCGCTTTGTGCAGATGCACGCCGAGCGCTGTGTGGACGACGGATCGTATCGCCTGGTCTATACGTTTATCAACGTTCGTGCTGCTCAGGAGCATATTGCGCAGGACGGCAGCTATGCGATCGAGAACCTGGTGGTTGAGGGAATTGATCGGTACCAGGAGATTCCGTCCATCAGCTCGTACTATCCGGCGGTATTCCCGTTTGAAAACGAAGCGCACGACCTATTCGGTCTTGCCATCACCGATATGCAGATCGACTTTAAGGGCTTTTTCTACCAGGTCTCGACTGCCGAGCCCATGAGCGTTATCACGCCCGAGGTGAAGGCTGCGCGAGAGAAAGCCATGAAGGTCCGTGCCGCTGCCGAGGCCAAGGCGCGCAAGGCCGTGGCCGAGAAGGCCGCCGCTGCTGCGGCTGCTGCAGGGGAGGGCGCCGCGGGCGCTGGTGATGCCGCGGGCGCCGCCGTCGCTCGGCCCGCTGCGGCTGCCGGCTCCGATGCTCAGCATGACGAGGCCGCGGCCAAGGCCGCACTTAAAGCCGCCGAGATGGAGGCAAAGCTCGCCGCCATGGATCCCGAGAAAGCGGCCAAGGTCCGCGCGGCGCTTGCCGCCAAGGTCGTCCGCGACAAGCAGAAAAAGGAGGCGTAAGGTCCATGGCACATCGCTCCGTTATTCCGTTTGGCCCGCAGCACCCGGTGCTGCCCGAGCCGCTTCATCTGGACCTGGTGATCGAGGACGACCGCGTTCTCGAGGCAATTCCGCAGATCGGCTTTGTGCACCGCGGACTCGAGAAGCTCACCGAAAAGCGCGACATGCATCAGTTTGGCTACATCGCCGAGCGCATCTGCGGCATCTGCGCCGTGGGCCACAGTTACGGCTATGCCAGCGCCTGCGAGCGCATGCTCGGCATCGAGGTGCCCGGGCGCGTGCAGTATATCCGCACCATTTTGCACGAGCTTTCGCGCATTCACTCGCACCTGCTGTGGCTGGGCCTGCTCGCCGATGCCTTTGGCTTTGAGGCGCTGTTCTATCGGTCGTGGACCCTGCGCGAGCAGATTCTCAAGATCTTCGAGAGCACGTGCGGTGGCCGCGTGATCCTTTCGATTAACGAGATCGGCGGCCTAAAGCACGACATTGAGGACTCCGAGCTGGCTGGCATTGTCCAGACGCTCGATGCCATGCGTCCCGACTACGAGGCCCTGGTGCATACGTTTTTGGACGACGTCAGCTGTGGCGAGCGCCTGCATGGCGTGGGCGTGATCAGCAAGAAGGACGCGCTGGATCTGTCGATGGTCGGCCCGTTTGGGCGCGCCTCGGGCGTGGACTACGACGTGCGCATGTTTAGCGACGGTGCCTATGCGGACCTGGCTGCGTTTGAGCCGGTTGTCGCCACCGATGGCGATTGCTATGCCCGCTGCCAGGTGCGCTGTGCCGAGGTCACGCAGGCCATGGACATCATTAAGGAGCTTGTGGGCAAGATTCCGCACGACGGGATCGGCGGGCGCACCAAGCTTACGCCGGCCGACGGCGCACGCGGCGAGGTTGTGATTGAGCAGCCGCGCGGCGAGGCGTATTACTATGTGCGCGGTAACGGCACCAAGAACCTGGACCGCTTCCGCGTGCGCACGCCGACGTCGCAGAACCTGGCGGGTCTGACACATGCGCTGCAGGGCGTGCTCCTTGCCAACGTGCCCATGATTATCCTGACCATCGACCCCTGCATTAGCTGCACGGAAAGGTAGGCGCGGCATGAGTTTGCTGACATTTGCCAAGACGGCCTTGGGCTCTATGGTCAAGCAGCCGGTAACGGTGTGCTATCCGCAGGAGAAGCTCGCGGCACCCGAGCGCTTGCGCGGGCATATCGTCAACGACATGGACGCGTGCATCTGCTGCGGCATGTGTGCGCGTCGCTGTCCGGCGGGCGCGCTCGCAGTCGATCGCAAGGGTGGAACGTGGTCGATCGACCCGTATGCCTGCGTGGTGTGCGGTGAGTGCATCGAGAGCTGCCCCAAGCACTGCCTGACTATGGACACCGCCCGCACCCCAGTCGCAGCGGACAAGACTCCCACAGTAGAAACCAAGCCGGAGTAGCGCAGGGGTAGAACTGGAATAGGGGCCGGCGGGGGAAAAATGCCCCGC
>NZ_QRHM01000006.1:83978-123711 GCF_003470325.1 Collinsella sp. AM24-1
AAAAATGCCCCGCCGGCCCCGCGCGTGAGCGCGCGGTTGTGCCGCTGCGAACAAAACTATGCCGGATTACGGGACTGGATAGCGAACCTCCGACCATATCGAAAACCAAGATAATAAAACCGCAGGTAGACTGCTTGCTGTTTTTCAAAGATAGGGGGTATGGATGAGGGCTCCGACTTTAGCCCCGTAAACCGGCATAGTTTTGAAATGGCACCATATCAGTAACAGCCTTTGATCTCCCGTGGACAGAGGGAAACGGATCATTTTTGCCTTGCGAGGGCTGCCGCGTGACCCGTCTGCCACGAAATGGGCCCATCTACTATGTTTAGGCGGCAGCCCTCGACCACGGCAAGTAATGTGAAATGAAAACCGCAGGTAGAACGCCTGCGATTTTTCATGAAACGCGGCTATGGTCAGGGGTATCGGATCAAACGTAGTAGATGGGCCCATTTCGTGGCGGGCGCCGTCAGCCGATCTCCGCGGGCGGAAGAAAGCAGATCATTTTGGTCTCGCAAGGCTTGCGGAGGCACTCGCGCAGGGCCGCCCGAACAAAACTATGCCGGTTTACTACGATGAACTCGACATTCCCGACCATGACTGCATTTTTCTAAATATCGCAAGCGTTCTACCTGCGGTTTTGGAAGCGTGCAATTTGCCGTGGTCGAAGGTGGGCGATTCATCGTAGTAAACCGGCATAGTTTTGAAATGGCATTAAATCGATAGCAGCCATTTTGCTATGCCGGGGTGGTCGGTTGTTGGGCAATTACCCTCGCAGGTAGGCGATGGCGATCTGCGTGCGGTTGCGTAGGCCCATTTTGGCAAGGATCGAGCTGATGTGGTTGCGTACGGTGCCTTCGCCCATGTAAGCGGCGGCGGCAATCTCCTTGTTATCGAGGCCGCGGGCGATGAGCTCGGCGACTTCGAACTCACGGTCGGTCAGGCTGGCAAAGGCGGCGGGTCGGCGAGGCGTGCTGGCATCGGCGCCTGTCCCGTCAAAATCGATGTCCTCGATCGCCTTGCCCTCGAGCACGCGTTTGCCGTCCATGACCTGCGCCAGTGCCGGTGGAATGGCGGCGACATCGGTTTTGATCAGGTAGCCGCGGGCGCCCAGTTTGAGCGCCGACACAATGTACTCGTCATCCGAGAATGTTGTCAGAAACACCACGCGCGCCGCAGGGTCGCGCTCGAGGATCTCGCGTGCCGCCGAAAGGCCGTCGCGCCCCGGCATCTGGATGTCGAGTAGCGCGATATCGGGCGCGTGCTCGGCGTAGAGCGCGACCGCGTCGTCGCCATTGGCGCCGGTACCCACCACCTCGATCTGCGGCTGTGCGCCCAGGATAATCTTGAGCGAATCGACCACCAAACGGTCGTCGTCGACAACTATGAGCCTCATCGGGCCTCATCTCCTTGCTGTTTGGGAACGGTGGCAAACACACGCCAGCCGCCGGCGCCGGCGCGCGGGCCGGCGGTGAAGGTGCCGCCAAGCGCCTCGACGCGCTCGCGCATGGAGCCGAGCCCCATGCCCTCGGCGATGCCGCGACCGCCCGTCTGGGTCCCGCCCGTGCCATCGTCGGTAACGATGAGCTGGTAAAACGATGGATGCTCCAAGCATCGCACAACAACGTTTTGCGCGCGGGCGTGGCGCATGGTGTTGGAGAGCACCTCGCGCAGGACCGCCGCAAAGCAGTTGGTGATGTTGGCGGGCGCATGCTCGGCCAAAACCTCAAGCTCAATCTGCGGGCCGCCATCTGAGCACGCGCCTTCCACGATGCACTCGAGCTGTACGGAGAGGTCGGCGGCAGTGTCATTGAGCGCGTGGACGCTGGCGCGCACAAGTTGGAGCGCCTCGTCAACGGTGTGCTTGACGTCGGCGAAATCGGCGGCAACCCTGGGCTCGTCGGCGTGCACGACGCGCAGGGCCTCGGTCTGCAGCGAGGCACGTGTAAGTTGGTGGCCAACGCTATCGTGGATCTCGCGCGCGATGCGGGCGCGTTCGGCGAGTGTCGCGAGCTCGACTTCGTAGTCCTGGCGGTCGGCAAGGTCACGGTTGCGCGCTTCGAGCGCGAGGGCTCGTTCCTGCAGCTCGTCGCGGATGCGGCGCATGCGCTGCTGCTCGCGCTCCAACTGGGCGGTACGCAGTGACAGTAGGGTGGCGGCGACTGAAAGGATGGCGGTCAGCAGGAGCGTTCGAGCGGCAAGCGCGTCGGCGCGAAGGTCCGCGACGAGTGCAAAGACAAAGGCGACGCCAATGCCCAGCGCGACCCAAACGCGTTCACGGCGCACGCGCCGCGCGATGTCATAGAGGGCGAGGGGCGCAAACGGCACAAACGGCGGCACGAAGACAGCCGCGATGATGTAAGCGTAGCTCGCGGCCTCGCTTGTGCGGCTCGTGCGTTCCTTCTGTGCGAGCTCGGCCAGCGAGGTGGCAATAACGCCAAGGCAAAACGCCGCGACCAGGCGAGCGTCCACAGCAAGGCCCGTGGCGGCCGCAATGCAGCACGCCAGCACGATCGATTTGTCGAAAAGCCTGTTCATACGGGTATTGTACGCGAAGCCGCGCGCGGGGGAGGCGCCGCCCGGGGCAACCGTGACATTCCTCCCGCGCGGCAAAGCGGCGTCGATCGCTCGCGCGAGCGGGGGTTTCGCCTCCGCCCCCTCGCACTCGTGACAAAGCTCACTGGTGCGCGCCGTCCGCTCCTGCGATGATGCAATCGTACCGGGCCACGACCAACAGAAGGGCCGCCTCATGACAGACATCGTCCACGTCGAAAACCTCGTCAAGCGCTACGATGACCTTATTGCGCTCGACCACTTTAACCTGAGCATCGCCCCCGGCGAGATCTTTGGCCTGCTGGGCCCCAACGGCTCGGGCAAAACCACGTCCATCAACTGTATCTTGCAGCTGCTTGCCTACGACAAAGGCACCATTGAGCTGTTCGGCGAGCCCATGACGCCCACCCGCTACGACCTTAAGCGTCGCGTCGGCGTGGTGCCACAGCAGGTGGCGGTGTTCGACGAGCTCACCGTGCGCGAAAACATCGACTATTTCTGCAGCCTCTACGTCAACGACCGCAAGCGCCGCCGCGCGCTGGTGGACGAGGCGATCGACTTTGTCGGCCTGGGCGACTTTACCAAGTTTCGTCCCGGAAAGCTCTCGGGCGGCTTGGCACGCCGCCTCAACATTGCCTGTGGCATCGCGCACAAGCCCGAGCTCATCTTCTTTGACGAGCCCACGGTGGCAGTCGATCCGCAGAGCCGCAACGCCATCCTGGAGGGCATCTGCCGCCTGCGCGACGAGGGCGCCACGGTGGTGTACACCAGCCATTACATGGAGGAAGTCGAGCAGATCTGCAGCCGCATCATGATCATGGACGGCGGGCGCGTGCTGGCGCAGGGCACCAACGACGAGCTCAAGCGCATGATTCAGATGGGCGAGAAGATCGTGATCGAGGTCGGCGAGGTGCCGAGCGCGGCGCTCGGTGCCGTCGCGAGCCTGCCGCATGTCCTGGACCTGTCGGCGACGGCGGGCCAGCTCACATTTTCGTGCGAGGCGAGCCCGCATAACCTGACGGACATTCTCGATGTGCTGCGTTCGCATGACGTGGCGCTCGGCCGCATTTATTCCGAACCGCCGACCCTCAACGACGTGTTCCTCGAGATCACCGGCCGCGAGCTGCGCGACTAGGGGGCAGCCATGTTCAACACCATCATCACTACGGTCAAGACGCTGCTGCGCCGGCCGAGCACGTGGGTCTGGGGTGCTCTCTTTCCCGTCGCACTTTCCACGATGTTCATGTTTATGTTTGCTAACCTCAGCTCCGACGGCAAGATCGACCCGGTGCCGGTTGCCGTCGTGGCGGACGAGGCTTGGGACGCTTCGACCTTTAAGGGCGTGGCGACGTCGCTTGCCAAGGAAGACAACGATCAGCTGCTCGAGATCCACGAGTGCGAGGATGTGGACGCCGCGAACCGTGCGCTCAAGTCCGGCGAGGTCGCGGGCATCTATACGGTCGACGCTGCGGGCACGCCCAAGCTCACGCTGCTCTCGAGCTATGACGGCTCGCGCGCCTCGTCGGTGCTCACCGACCGCAGCATCCTTGAGACGGTGGCAAGCTCGTATACACAAAATGCCGAGCTCATGTCCCAGATTGCCCAGGACAACCCGGCGGCGCTCGCCGACCCCGAGGCGGTTGCGCGCGCCCTGTCGCTCGAGGGCGGCACCCGCCGTGTGAGCCTGACACGCACCACGCCCGATGGCACGGTCATCTACTATTACGCGCTTTTTGGCCTGGTCGCGATGATGTCTGCCGAGTTTGCCGCCTTGAGCGTCGTCGACCTGCAGCCCAATCTGTCGGGCCTTGGCGCGCGCCGCTGCGTGGGCGGCCTTTCCAAGACGGCGTCGCTGGCCGGCATTTTTGTCGGCTCGTGGCTGGTCTCCTTCGCCTCGATGACGATCGCGATTGGTTACGTGCGCCTAGTCGTTGGCGTCGACTTTGGCGGGCGCGAGGGGCTGTGCCTGCTGGGCGGTGCTGTATCCGCGCTTGCCGCCACGGGCCTGGGGCTCTTTGTGGGCACGCTTCCCGTTAAGGGTGGCAAGGCGTCCAAGTCGGGCATCCTTACGGGCTTTGCTACCACGTGCGCCCTGTTCGCCGGCCTCTACGGCGAGCCGGCGATGGCGCTTGCCGACGACGTCGCCCACGCCTGCCCGGCCGAGTGCTGGTTCAACCCCGTCAAGCTCATCTGCGACATGTTCAACCGCCTGTATTTCTTTGAGGACCTGGGCCCCTTTGCCGTTCGCGCCGGCGCGCTGGTCCTTATGGCGCTGCTGTTCGTTGCCGCCGCTACGCTGATCTTTGGAAGGAGCCGCTATGAGCACCTTTAAGACTGCGCTTCGCATGGCGCTGGCGCACCCGTTCTACCTGCTCATCTATACGGTGTTCATCTCGCTCATGGGCGTATTCATCGCGGCCTCGGTGAGCTGGAACTCGTCGCAGCTGACCGAGTACAAGCCCTACGACGCCAACGTGATTGTGGTCGACCGCGACGGCAGCGATCTTTCGCGGGCACTTACCAGGCACCTGGGTTCGCGCTTTCACCTGGTCACGGGCGTCGGCGACGACACGTACGACCTTGCGGACGCGCTCTCCAAGAGCAACAGCGCCAAGGGCAGCGCCGATTGCGTGTTCTTTATCCCGGAGGGGTTTGAGGACGATCTTGTTGCGGCCGCCCGTGCGGGGGAGGACTTGCCCAAGCTCGATGTGACCTACGGCTCTGGCACCATGGCGGCGGCGCTTTCGTCCGCCGAGGCCTCGCGCTGGATCTCGCTCGCGGGCGCTGCGGCGGCGCTTGAACCCGCTGCCTCCAACGGTGACGTCGCAAGGGCCGCCGAGCACGCGGCCGCAAAGCGCGCGGAGGTCCAGATCGAGCAGGTCAAGGTCGACTCGACTGCTGCTACCACGCTCGAGTCGTACTTCAACTTTGGCGCGTACGCGATCATCTCGTCGGTCATCGTGTCGGTGGGACTGGTGTTTTCGGGCATGAACGAGCCCGAGCGCGTGCGCCGCATGGATGCCAGCCCGGTCTCTGAGCGCCAGCGTTCGCTCGCTGTGTTCGCGGCCGCCGCCGTGCTCACCGTTTGCATCTGGCTTGTGTCGAGCATGATGGGCGTCGTGGGCTTTGCCGGCGCGGTTGCCGAGGTCGGCGTGGGCCGCGTGTGCCTGGCGCTGGCGGCAACGTTTGCCCTGGCGTGCACGCCGCTGGCCGTTGGCTTTACGCTGTCGAGCCTGGGCGCGCGCGAGGAGCTGCTCAACGGTGTGGGCAACCTGCTCGGCATGCTCATGACGTTTTTGGGCGGCGCCTGGATGCCGCTGTCGCTCATGGGCTCGGCCGTGCAGACGGTGGCGCACTTTGTGCCGACGTATTGGGTGAACGACGCAATCGGCAAGGCGCTTGCCTCGGACCTGACGTCTGCCGTGTTGGGCGACATCGTCTGTGACCTGGGCGTCACCGTGCTCTTCGCCGCCGCCATCGCCGCCGTAGGCCTAGCCCTCGCACACGCCAAATCCCACGCCTAGCCGTAACCCGTCACTTGGGGACGTTCCTTTCCTGCTGGCACTTGGGGACAGTCCCGGCACTCATTGGGGACAGACTTAAATGAGTGGTTTCAGTCATATAAGTCTGTCCCCAATGAGTGCCCAATGACTGGTTTGGAAAAAAATGCGCCTGTCGCTAAAAAATAGTTCGCCCAGGTTTACTATTACCCTAGAAAAGTAGCAGAAGGCTAACAACGGGGGATAGCATGGCGACAAAGCATGCCTACGTCCAGGTCAACGGGCTCAAGAAACACTACGGCGACGGTGATGCGCGCCTGACGGTACTCGATGGCATCGACACGTCCATCAACCGCGGCGAGATCTGCGTCATGCTGGGGCCCTCGGGCTCGGGCAAGTCGACCTTTCTCAACCTCATTGGCGGCCTGGAGGATGCCGACGGCGGCTCCATCATGGTGGACGGCTGCGACCTCACCGCGCTCAAGCCTGCCGATCTGGGCGAGTACCGCCGCCGCGAGCTGGGCTTTGTCTTCCAGTTCTACAACCTGGTGCCCAACCTTACCATCAAGGAAAACATCGAGGTCACGGCGCACCTGTCCAAAAACCCGCTCAATGTCGACGACCTGCTGCGTTCGCTGGGCCTCTACGAGCACCGCAACAAGTTCCCACGCCAGGTCTCGGGCGGCCAGCAGCAGCGCTGCGCCATCGGCCGTGCACTCGTCAAAAACCCAGGCCTGCTGCTGTGCGACGAGCCCACGGGCGCGCTTGACTACAAGACGTCCAAGGAAATCTTGCAGCTCATGGAGGATGTCAACCGCACCTACGACTGCACCATCATCATTGTCACCCACAATGCCGCCATCGCGCGCATGGCAAATCGCGTGCTGCGCCTGCGCGACGGGCGCATCGTCGAGGATGAGCTCAACGAGTCACCCGTCGCGGCCGCCGAGCTCGATTGGTAGGCGGCGCCATGACACCTCTCGCAAAACGTCTCCCGCGCGAGCTGCGCCGCAATATCGGCAAGTACCTGGGCATCTTTTTGCTTATGTGCGGAAGCATCGCCCTTACCTCGGGCTTTTTGCTCGCGGCGCATTCCATCGGCTGCCTCATCGACGACATGCGCGACGAGTACACGATCGAGGACGGCCGCGTGACTACCTCCTTCGAGGCCACCAAAGACCAGCTCAAGGCAGCCGAGGATGCAGCCGACGACGTCGGCGGCGTCACGCTCTACAAGAATTTCTCCATCGACGCCATCATCAAAAAGACCGCCGGCGACGACGGCACCAAGCGCACCCTGCGCACCTATGCACACCGCACCAAGGTCGATATCGCGTCCTACTGTGAGGGCAGGCAGCCCAAGACGGACGATGAGGTGGCAATCGACCGTGTTTTCGCCACCAACAACGACCTCGCCGTGGGCGATAAGGTCGAGCTTGAGGGCCGCACCTACACCATCTGCGGCATCATGACCCAGCCCGATAGCCAGGCGCTGTTCCTCAACAATTCGGACTTTACGGTGAACACCATCACGTACGGCGTGGCCGAGGTCACCGACGCCGGCTTTGCCGCGCTTGAGGACGCCGGCGGCGCGCCTGCCTACACCTACTCCTTTACCTTTACCGATCGCGATCTCCCCACCGCGGATCGCATCGATGCGGAGCAGGATATGGTCGAGGCGCTGACCGATGCCGATGCGCGCGTGGACGATTTGATCGATGCCGATTCCAATCAGGGCATTGGCTATGCGCGCGACGACGTGGACGGCGACTCCATGATGTGGATGACGTTGCTCGACATCATCATCGTGATCATGGCGTTTGTCTTTGTGGTGCTCACCGACGCCACCATCGAGGAGGAGAGCGCCATCATCGGCACGCTGCTCGCCAGCGGCTATCGCCGTCGCGAAATCGTGCTGCACTACCTAGCGCTTCCCGCCATCGTAGGCGTGGCCGCGGCGCTACTGGGCACCGCTCTCGGCGTTGCGTTCTTTACCGAGCCCATGCGCGGTCTCTACTACGGCTCGTACAGCCTGCCGCCCTTCCAGGTGTACTGGAGCTGGGAGATCTTTGTGAAGTGCGCCGTGGTTCCCGCCGCCGCGCTCATCCTCATCACGCTGGTGGGCCTGCTTCGCAAGATGGGCAAGACGCCGTTGCAGTTCCTTCGTCACGAGGCGAGCGGCAAATCGGGCACCAAGCGCGGCCTGCAGCTGCCGGAGCGCATGGGCTTTGTCTCGCGCTTCCGCCTGCGCGTCTTCCTGCGCAACCTGGGCAACTTCGCCACGCTCTTCGTGGGCATCGCGTTTGGGTCGCTGCTTTTGCTCTTTGGTCTGGCGATCCTGCCCACGATGACGCACTATGCGGACAACCTCGAGACGAGCCTGGTCGCCGAGCATCAGTACACACTCAAGGCGCCGCTGGAGCTCGAGGGCACTGCCGAGGAGCGCGAGCAGTGGTCGGCACTCGAGCGCTTGCAGTCGGTTGACGGCGCGCTGCTTTCTGCCGCCCAGGATGCCGATGACGAGCTTGACGGCGCGGCCGATGCGGCGCAGACGGCAGCCGATGCCGCGACCGCATCTCCGTCTGCCGAGAGCCTGACCGCAGCGCAGGATGCGCTTGCCAAGGTCCAGGACAAGAAGGATGCGCTCTACGCGCGCCTTGACGATCTTGCCGACGCCCTCGGCTGCAACCGCGATGAGGCCATCGATCTGATCGACAAGGCCTCTAAGATCGACACTGACAACGACGATATCCACCCGGTCAATACGACCGACAACGGCGCGGGCGCAATCGCGCAGGCCGAGAAATATGCCGTTTACCAGCTGCAATACGACCGCGGCGATGGTAATGGCGAGGAGACGATTTCCGTCTACGGCATTTCATCTCATTCGCGCTATTGGAAAGACCTCAACGTCGGCGACGGGCGCGTCGTCTTTGGCGGCGGTCTGCTCGATAAGTTTGGCTGGAGCGAGGGCCAGAAGGTCGAGCTTCGCGACAAGTACGAGGCTCGGGATTATTCTCTTAAGTACGCGGGCAAGGACTGTGCCTGGGGCTCCAAGTCGGACATGAATATCTATATGAGTATCGATGACTTTAACGAGCTGTTCGACAACGATGCCGCCTACTTTAACGGCTATGTGAGCGACGAGAAGCTCGACCTCGACGCGCGCTACTTTGCCGGCGACACCACGCCCGACGACATGCGCGCCGTGGGCGACCAGTTCATCGGCATGATGAGCAAAATGATCGGCATGATGGTCGGGCTCGCGGTGTTTATCTTCCTGCTGTTTATGTACCTGCTGACCAAGGCGGTGATCGACCACAGCGCCCGTTCGATTAGCTATATGAAAGTCTTTGGCTATCGAGATAGCGAGATCTCGCATCTGTACATCCGCTCGATCACGCTGTGCGTGGCGGCGTCGCTCGTGCTGAGCCTGCCGGTCATTATTGGCTCGCTCACGGCCATCTTCCGCTCGATGCTGCTCGCCTACAACGGCAATATCGAGATCTACGTGCCCGCTTGGTCCATGGCTGCATGCGTCGGCATTGGCTTTGCGACCTACCTGGTCGTGGCGCTGCTGCACACGCGCTCTATCAAGCGCGTCAGCCTAGCCGAGGCCCTCAAGGTGCAAGAGTAGTCATCGGGGACGTTCTTAAATGACTGGTCATCGGGGACAGTCTTTGACGATTCGCCGGCTCGCTGGCCGGGCTGGCAAGGACTGTCCCTGGCGGTACTCATTTAAGTCTGTCCCCAATGAGTGCCTAACGACTCGGTGTTGCGCTTGACTTCGACCCTACTTCAACGGGTACCATCCTCTTATGTCTGTAACGCCATATAGACCGAGGGGATAGATATATGACCGCAACTGCACCCGCAGCACCCGCTAAGGTGTACTTCACCAACCTGCGCACGCATGCTCGCGAGAGCCAGCTCGACAAACTCAAGCGCCTCATTCGCCGCGCCGGTATCGAGCAGATCGACTTTGAGAACAAGTTCGTCGCCATCAAGATTCACTTTGGCGAGCTGGGCAATCTGAGCTTTTTGCGCCCCAACTACGCCCGCGCCGTCGCGGATGTCGTCAAGGAGCTGGGCGGCAAGCCCTTCCTCACCGACTGCAACACGCTCTATGTCGGTAGCCGCAAAAACGCGCTCGAGCAC
Organism: Collinsella sp. AM24-1; assembly: GCF_003470325.1. Classification (NCBI taxonomy): domain Bacteria; kingdom Bacillati; phylum Actinomycetota; class Coriobacteriia; order Coriobacteriales; family Coriobacteriaceae; genus Collinsella; species Collinsella sp. AM24-1. The sequence goes on from NZ_QRHM01000006.1 coordinate 94,187, forward strand.
ATCGACACCGCCTACCAGAACGGCTTTACCCCGTATGCCACGGGCTGCCAGATCATCATCGCAGACGGCCTCAAGGGCACCGACGAGGCACTCGTTCCGGTCGAGGGCGGCGAGTACGTGCGCGAGGCAAAGATCGGCCAGGCACTCATGGATGCCGACATCGTGATCAGCCTTACGCACTTTAAGGGTCATGAGCAGGCGGGCTTTGGCGGCGCCATGAAGAACCTGGGCATGGGAGGCGGCAGCCGTGCCGGCAAGATGGAGCAGCATGCCGCCGGCAAGCCGAGCGTCGATACTACCAACTGCGTAGGTTGCCGTGCCTGCGAGAAGATTTGCGCGCACAGCGCCATCACGTTTGACGGTACGCGTGAGCGCGAGCTTGCCAACGGCAGCACCCGCACGGTTCACGTGGCTACCATCGACCACGATCGCTGCGTGGGCTGCGGACGCTGCATTGCGGCGTGCAACCAGGACTGCATCAAGCCCGACTATGACGCCGCGGCCGACGTACTCAACTACAAGATCGCCGAGTATACGAAGGCCGTTGTCCAGGATCGCCCCAGCTTCCATATCTCGCTCGCCATGGACATCAGCCCCAACTGCGACTGCCATCCCGAGAATGACACGCCCATCGTCAACGACATCGGCATGTTCGCGAGCTTCGACCCGGTCGCCATCGACCAGGCCTGCGCCGATGCCGTCATGGCATCCGAGCCGCTGCCTAACACCGAGCTTACCGACAGCGCGGCCAAGATGGAGCATAACCACGAGCATTTGGAGGGCGAGCAGGCGCGCGACCCCTTCTGCATCACGCATCCCGACACCGACTGGCGCGCGTGCATCGCGCATGCCGAGAAGATCGGCCTGGGCACGAGCAAGTACGAGCTCATCGAGGTCAAGTAGCACCTAGCTATTGGACAAAACAAGCGCATTCGTGGCGCAATTCAAGCAAAAACCGCCCGCGAGCACAGCGCTCGCGGGCGGTTTTCCGGAAGTATGCGGCAAATTTCGAGACCGCCGAGCACACGACGTTTTTTGGCAACAAAACCCCTGATAAATTGTTGATAAAACTGCGGTCTGGTCGGCAGTTCCAGATTTTGCCGCATACTTTCGAAAATAGGGGTCAGATAAAGCCCCGGACGTTGCTTTTTGCCTAAAAATTCTTTCCGAGGAAGTCGTCGACCGTGCTCCAGTAGAGCTCGGGGTCAACTTGCGCACTCTTGGCGTGGGTGGCGCCATGAATGGTGAGCTTTTGCTTGACCTTGCTGGCGCACGCGTCGTAGTTTTGGTCGAGCATGTCGTACGGCACAAAGGTGTCCTGGTCGCCGTGGATGAACAACATGGGAACCGTCGCGTGTTTGAGTTGTTCCACACTGCTCGCCTTATGAAAGTCGTAGCCCGCGCGCGCGTCGCACACCAAGTTTGCTACATCGAGCAAGGGAAAGCTGGGCAGGCCGAACACGTCCTTGAGCTGCAGGGAAAACTCGTCCCAAACACTTGTATAACCGCAGTCCTCGATAATGCATTTCACGTTTGCGGGCAGAGATTCCCCCGCGACGTCCATGGCGGTTGCCGCACCCATCGACTCGCCAAAGACCAGGATGCGCGCCTCGGGGTCAGCCTGAACGATCCGCCCAATCCATGCAACGACATCGAGCCGCTCGGGCCAGCCCATGCCGATATAGTCGCCGCCGGAGCGCTCGTGGGCGCGGGCGGCGGGTGCGAGTACGTTCATGCCGCGGTCGTGGAATCGTTTGACGTATCGGGCCATGCCGATGGGCTCATCGGTGTATCCGTGTAGGCAGATAGCGTAATTGTGCGTGCTCTCTGGGGCGGCAAAATACCAAGCGGCAAGTTCGGTTCCGTCATCTGCGGTGAGGCTGCTGCTCTCGCGGTTCTCTTTAAACCATGCCCGCGCCTCGGTTCCCTCGGCATCCGGCTGCTCACTTTCTTTGTCGTCCTTGCCGTCCTGCATCATCTTCATGGTGTATGGCGCGCGGGGATTCAGCGCGAAGTCAAACAGAAAGTTGCCGGCAAATCCGAGCAGCGCAATGACAACCACCAGTGCAACGATGCCGGCTATCTTGAGCTTTCGATGGGAATGTGCGTTTTGAGCCATGCGGTATTCTCCTATAAGATGTTAATGCATCAACATTTAATGCAAGCGCATTATGGACGTTCGCCGTTGATGCGTCAACAGGCAAAGAATGGGTAAACAAAGGGTCACGTATGGTGCAAATTTCGCACGTACCCAGACGCTTTGATATAGTGTTGAGAACTCTTTACATTGGAGGATGTAACCGGCATGTCCGATTCGAGCGACAGTTCCAAGCCGCGACCCAAGATCGCGGCCGTTCCACACTACACGGTGGGCGAGGAGATCATGAACTCCGTCACCCATGGTGTCGGCTGCCTGCTGGGTATCGCGGGCCTGGTGCTCCTGATCGTATTCGCTGCCCTGCGCGGCGGAGGCCCGGCCCACATGGCCGCGGCGATTGTCTATGGTGTCAGCATTATCCTCGAATACCTAGCCTCCACGCTCTACCACGCGATTCAGCCTGCGCGCGCCAAGCGCGTGTTTCGCATCATCGACCACAGCTGCATCTACCTGCTCATAGCCGGCAGCTATACGCCGTTTTGCCTCATCACGCTCGCAAACGACGGCGGCGCTGCGCTGTTCTTCGCCGTATGGGCCATCGCCATTATCGGCATCGCCCTCGAGTGCTTTATGCGCGAGCGTCAACCGCACTGGGTATGCGGCCTGGTCTACCTGCTGATGGGCTGGCTTGTCGTCTTTAAGCTGCCCGAGCTCGTATCGCTGCTCAACCCCGTGGCGCTTGCCCTGCTCGCCGTCGGCGGCGTGTGCTACACCGTGGGCGTGCCGTTCTACATCGCCAAAAACGTGCGCTATCTGCACAGCGTGTTTCACCTGTGGGTGCTCGCCGGCAGCATCTTCCAGTTCATGGCGGTGATTCTCTTCGTAATCTAGCGATCGCGTCTGTGCCCGCGGACCTATCCAAGCGGCCGCCGGGCGCAACTGCCCTATCCGTCACCTACGCTTACTACCCAACGTCCCGAATCTTGGAGGTTCGAGAAACTCCCGATGGACATAACCATCTCCCTTATCACCACCCTCGTTTTGACCCTCATCAACGGCTACTTCTCTATGTCCGAGATGGCGCTCACCACGGCCAAGCGCGCCGTGCTGGAGCATGAGGCCGAGGAAGGCGACAAGCGCGCCGAGCGTGCCATTAAGCTGGCCGCCGACTCCGACCAGCTGCTCGCCACCATCCAGGTCGCCATCACGCTCGTGGGCTTCGCCTCGTCCGCCGTCGCCTCGACGAGCCTGTCCGACCCGCTTGCCACGTGGCTCATGAGCTTTGGCATCGCGCCGCTCTCCGCCATCGCGCGCGGCCTGGCGCCGGTCATCATCACCGTCGCGGTCGCCTTCGTGTCCATCGTGATCGGCGAGCTCGTCCCCAAGCGCATCGGCCTGGCCAATGCCGAGGGCGTGTCCAAGCAGGTCGTGGGCCCGCTTTCCGTGTTCCAGAAGATCGCCCGTCCGCTCGTGTGGCTGACTGGCGCTTGCTCCGATGGCCTGGCCCGCATCTTGCGTATCAAGAGTGCCGACGACCGTCAGAACGTCTCGGAAGAAGAGATCAAGTACATGGTCTCGGAGCAGGACGACCTGCTCGACGAGGAAAAGCGCATGATCCACGAGATCTTTGACCTGGGCGACACCGTTGCCCGCGAGGTCATGGTGCCGCGCGTGGACACCACCATGTGCGAGGACGACGAGACGGTCGCCAGCGTGCTATCCACCATGCGCCAGACCGGCTTCAGCCGCATCCCCGTCTATCACGAGGACCCCGACAACGTCGCGGGCATCGCGCACATCAAGGACCTGATCCAGCCCGCGCTCGACGGCAAGGGCGACCAGCCCATCGCCGGCTTTTTGCGCGACGCCACCTTTGTGCCCGACACCAAGGACATCCTGCCGCTGCTGTCCGAGATGCAGACCTCGCACGACCAGATCGTGGTCGTCGTGGATGAGTACGGCGGCACGGCCGGCATCATCACCATCGAGGACATCGTCGAGGAGATCGTGGGCGAGATCGAGGACGAGTTCGACCCCGACAACAAGTACCTCACGCGCCTTTCGCGCCGCGAGTGGCTCGTTGATGGGCGTTTTTCGTGCGATGACGCGATTGAGCTTGGTTGGCCGCTTGAGGAAAGCGATGATTATGAGACCATCGCCGGCTGGATTTTGGAGCTTTGCGACTCGGTGCCCGACATCGGAGAGGTGTTTGAGGTCGCGGGGTACAAGTTTAAAGTGCAGTCGATGCGTGGCCAGCGCATCTCGCTCATTCGCGTGATCGCTCCGGCCGAAACCGATAAGAAGGATTCCGAGTCTTCGGTAGACGAGCCGACGACGTCGGGTGCGGGCTCTGTGGACTCGCACGATGGCGACGAGTAGGACAAGGAAGAGTAGGGGAGAGTTATGGCAGGCCTGTTCAACATCCTTAAGGTCACCGTCAGTGAGGACAAGATCTGCGCGCATGTGCTGGTGAACCCCGGCATGCCGCTCATGACCTCGGAGGACATCGAGGCCACGGCGCGCGTGTACTACCTGGTGCCCGCGATTGCCAAGCACCTGTGCCTGGGCGATTCCGGCCGCGAGTTCCAGGACTGCATGGGTCAGACCGAGCTCTGCCATCTGCTTGAGCACGTGACGGTCGAGCTCATGAACGAGACCGGTCTTGCCGGTAGCATCTCGTGCGGCCGCACGCGCGTAAGCGAGCATGACGAGCGTGTCTTTGAGGTCGAGCTTTCGTGCCCCGACGACGCACTGGCCATCGGTGCGCTGTCGTCGGCCACCTTTATGATGGACTGGGCGTACCTGCACGCCGACCAGCCTGCCCCCGACGTGGAAGGCACGGTCGCGGGCCTGCGCAACCTGGTGCTGGGCATGCGCGCCGAGGCCGAGGGCAAGGATCCTCACGAGGCCGTCGCTGCTGCGAACGGCGAAGATGCTGCCGAGGACGAGGGCGCTGACGAGGGCGATGTGCCGGTCGACGCCGAGCCCGTTGCCGATGCGACCGCCGAGCCCGTTCCCACCGAGCCCCAGGGCGTCCCCAACTTTGACGACGAGCCCCAGGTGGCGATTGATACCGAGGGCGCGGTTGCCGAGAACCACGAGGCCTCCGCTGCCGTCTTTGGCGGTGCGGCGACGGTTCCGGCAGGACCTGCGCATGAGGGCGGCCTGCCGCTCGTGGACGGCGCCGGCGAGGACCCGGGTGCCACGGTGGCCATGCCGGCTATGCCTCAGGAGTAGGCCTACGCGTTTATCACCATCACGTACCTGCGTCTTTGCCGTACGCAGATGAGCGGAGCGGCAAGTGATGCGCTGCGGGTATAATGGACAGCATTCAAACGGTGGGCACCGACGTGCCCGCAGGAGAGGAATGATCATGGGTAAGACTTTCAGCTTTGTCTCCGGCGCACTTTTTGGTGCTGCTGCCGGCGCTATTATCGGTGTTGCTCTGGCCCCGCGCTCGGGCGCCGAGACCCGCGCCATGGCTGCCGATATCGCCAACGACGCCTGGGACAATATGCGCGACACCTACGAGCACAGCGCCGAGGAGGCCCGTGCCGCGGTGAATGACTTTGGCCCGATGGTCGACGCCAAGACCGACGACCTGCGCGCCAAGGTCGACCTGGCCCGCGAGCGCATGGACCAGCTTCGCGAGCAGCTCAACGACGCTATCTCGGGCGGCAACGTGACGCCCGCTGCCGACGTCGTGGTCGAGAACGTCGCCGAGGCCGACACCGAGGCCACGGAGCCCTCGACCGAGGCATAATGCGCGCAGGGGATTTTGTCGGCGTCAAGGTTTATCGTAAGCCTGCCGAAGACAAGCGCACCAAAAAGGACGGCACGCCGCGCAGCCCTAAAAAGCTCGGCAAGATTCACTTTCCCGTCTTTACCCCGGGCGGCACGCGCGTGGTGGGCTTTATGGTCCGCCAGTCCGATATCGCGGGTATGATCGAGCGTCCCGACCGCTTTGTGGCGCTCGATGCCATCGGCGTCTATGAGGGTGCCGTCGCGGTCGACGACGTCAAGGGCACCTACGATGCCGCCGCGGCCAAGCGCCTCGATATCAACCTGGACGATTGCATCATCTGGGTTGGCATGGACGTGCGCACGGAATCGGGCGATGTCGTGGGCTACTGCTCGGACGTTGAGTTCAAGCCGCGCTCGGGTATTGTGCAGATGTTCTACGTGACCGCCGGTGCCGCTTCGAGTGTGCTGGTGGGCGACACGCAGGTGCCGCCGACGATGCTGCGCGGCTACGAGAACGGCGCGATGATTGTCTCGGACGAGGTCAAGACGCTCGGGTATTCGGGCGGCGCGGCCGCCAAGGCTGCCGAGGCCAGTGTCGTGGTGGGCGATAAGGTCAAGAAGGGCGCCAAGGTGCTCGATGACAAGGGATCGGTCGCCGTGGACAAGGGCAGCCGCGCACTGGGCAAGCAGCTCGGCAAGACGCGCGGTATGTTCAAGGCCTTTAAGGACGAATATCAAAAGGCGAGCGGGGGCTCGTCAAAAGCTAGCAAATAGAGACGTACCAAATGATGGGAGGCGAGCCGGAGACATGTTGCTCCGGCTCGCTGTGTTTATGGGGGAGGGCACATGCGCCAAAACGGATCTAACTTAAACGGGCGCTCGGGTGCGCGTCCGACGGCGCGCCGCGACCTGGGGCAGCTGCCCAGCGGTCAGCGCCGTCGCCGCCGTAAGCCCGGCGTGATGTACCTCAACCATAGCCGCGGGTTTAGCGACCGCAGCGCGCGCATCGGCAACGGGCGCTCGCCGCGCCGACCGTCCCGTCTGCCCTATGCGCTCATTGCCGTGGGCTGTGCGCTCGTGCTGTTTATCGCTGCCGTCGTGGGCTACGTCAACCGCAGCGTGGACGTGGAACTCAACGGGCAAAAGACCGCGGTGCGCGTGGGCTCTACGCTGCAGAATCTCATCGACGACCAGGAGTTGACCGATACCTACGACGCAGGCGACCTGCTGGCCGTCGATGACAGCGTGCTCAAGCGCCATGGCGGCGAAAAGCTGTCGGTTAAGGTGGACGGCAAGCGCATAAAACAGGGCAAGTGGGATAGCCGCGAACTTGAGGGCGGCGAGAAGGTGACGGTCAAGGATGGCCGTAACACCTACGAGAAGCACGAGGTTCAGGCTACGGTTATCGAGCCCAAGCTCAAGGTCGAGGGCACGGGCGCTATCGAGTATGTGCAGACATGGGGTGTCCAGGGCCGCTCCGAGGTGTGGGTTGGTGAGCAGTCGGGCAAGACGCAGGACCGCGGCGAGGTTGTGCCCGCCACCGATTGCGTCGTTGCGTGCGCCAGCGTGGCGCCCAAGGGCAACAAAAAGTACGTGGCGCTGACGTTTGACGAGGGTCCGAGCGGCGCCACCAAACAGATCTTGCAGGTGCTCAAGGAAAAGGGCGTTACCGCGACGTTCTTCCTTTCGGGCGATGCGGCCGAGGCCTCGCCTGCCACGGCCAAGGCGATTGTCGATGCCGGGTGCGAGATCGGATCCAACAGCTACAGCGACGATTCGCTCAAGGGTCAGGACCGTGAGACGGTACGCGAACAGATCACGAAAGGCACCGATGCGATTAAGTCGGCGACCGGCGTGAAGACGATGCTGCTGCGTGCTCCCTACGCTGCCTTTGACGAGCAAAACTGGATTGATGCGATGGACCTGGTCTCCGCCGTGGTCTCGTGGAATATTGACTCGGGCGACTGGCTGCTCAACGGTGCCGACGAGCAGGTCTCAACGGTGCTCGATTCGGTGACGCCGGGCAATATCGTGCTGCTCACCGATAGAGACGAATGCGCCGAGCAGACGCTCGAGGCGCTGCCGCAGATTATCGACGGTCTTGTCGCCGACGGCTACAAGATCGTGACGCTCAGCGACCTGGTCAAGACGGACACATCGCTCAGCAAAAAGCTCACCTCGCTGACGAAGGTCACCATGCCCAAGGACGCCGTGTTCCCCCAACTTGCCGAGGACGATGACACCACAGAGTAGTCATTGGGTAGTCGTTTAAGAACGTCCCCAATGGCTATGTCACGGATACGTCAGCGTTTGGTATGCCTGCAATGTGCAGCGCATAAATTCGATGCCGCAGGGCGATGCTGATGCTATAGTTACTGCGGTTAATGAGGGTCAAGAGAAAGGTTACAGGTGAAATCCAAACCTCGACCATACAGTCGATGACCCCATGCAGGTGCTTTTTGCGCATGCACGGGGTGTAAGCGTCGAGCGGCGTGCCGCCCGCGCATGCGTATACATATCCAGAAGCCCCCGGACGCCGCACGCGCGGCCGCGTCCGGAGGAATAATGATGGGGAGCACCATTGAATTATCTGAGTGAGATGCTCAAATTGCCGGTCTTGGACGTCGACGGCGAAAAGCTCGGCGTGGTCAACGATTTTGGCATTGCAACCGGCGAAGTTTTTCCGCACGTGACGTCGCTCGCGTTCCGCGGTCCCGGCAAGACGCCGTTCATGATCAGCTGGCGCAAATGGGTCGACCGCATCGACGAGACGGGCGTGTATCTCAATACGTCTGCCACCAATATTCGCTTCTCGTACCTGCAGCCGACCGAGCTCCTGCTGGCGCGCGATGTTCTCAATAAGCAGATCGTCGACACGCAGGGCATGAAGGTCGTGCGCGTCAACGACATCAAGTTTTCCATGTCGGGCGAAAATCAGCTGCGCCTGCTGGGTGCCGAGGTCGGCGCCCGCGGTCTGCTGCGTGCAATCAGCCCCGCGCTCGAGCACGTCGTCGAGGGCTTTATGAAGCACCTGGGCAAGCCGTTGAGCGAGGATATTATCGCCTGGTCCTACATGGACCTGCTCGACCGCTCGACCAAGAACATTCAACTCTCGGTGTCGCACAAGACGCTCGGCGAGCTGCACCCTGCCGACATCGCCGACATTATCGAGCAGCTCGACCCGCGCCTACGTGCGCAGGTGTTTGCGCAGCTCGATACCGCCCAGGCAGCCGAGGCCATCTCGGAGTTCGATGACGACGAGCTTATGACCGAGATGCTCGAGGGCCTGTCCGACACGGACGCATCGTCGATGCTGGCCATGATGGACCCGGACGATGCAGCCGACCTGATCGACGAGCTCGATTACGAGAAGGCCGAGAAGCTCCTGCGCCTGATGGGCGTCAAGGAGGAGAAGGCGATTCGTAACCTGCTGGGGTATGAGGACAACACCGCCGGCCGCATCATGACCTCGGAGTTTGTCTCCCTGCCCGCCACGGCAACGGTCGGTGACGCCATCGAGGCGATTCGCGAGCTCGACGAGGACTTCGAGAGCGTCTACTACGTCTATACCGAGGATCCGAGCGGCATGCTGACCGGCGTGCTTTCGCTGCGCACGCTGATCGTAGCCGACCGCGACGCCACGCTGGGTCAGCTGGCCTATCGCGACCTGGTCTATGTGTCGCCCGACGAGGACCAGGAAGACGTGACGGACGAGATGACCAAGTATGACCTGGTCGCTATCCCCGTCTGCGACGAGAACCGTCATATCCTGGGTATCGTAACCTTCGACGACGCCATGGACGTTATCGCCGAGGAGCATCAGGAGGACCTGCAGATCGCCGGTGTCGGCTCGGGCGACAGCGCGTCGGACGACTCGACGAACGTGCTCAGCTGGTTCGTGCATCGCCAGTACTGGGTTGTTGTATGGGGCATCGCGTCGTGCATCATGGCGACCGTGCTGGGGACGGCGCTCGGCTCTGCGCATCTGGTGGTGTTCCCCATGTGCGCCATGCCGCTCGTGCTGCTGGCGGCCTCGCGCATGGTGTCGTTCGTCAAGAACTACTTCCTGGAGTATGACGGTCACGACGACGAGCCCAAGCCGTATCTGGGGTTCTTCTTCCAGAGCACGGGCATGGGCCTGATTCTGTCACTCGTGACCTACCTGTGCGCCCAGCTGGTGCGCACCGCTGCGCTCCTCGATGCGCCCATGTTTGAGGAGCAACTCTTTACCGGGTGCTTTAATATCGCTGCCATCATTTGCCTGGTTGGCAACATGAGTGCCGTGATTTACCTGATGGTGCTGTTCTGGCGTGACGAGCATGACCTCAACACGTCGGGCACCGCCATGAACGTTATTGCCGTCATGATCTCGTGTGTGGCGTATTGCATCGCCGCGGTGCTGCTCGCCATGTCAGTCATGGGTTAGGTGGTCGCGTGCAAAATACCAAGCAAAAGTCGGGCACCAAGCAAAAGTTGACCATCGCGGCCATCTTTGGCGCTATGGGTCCCGGTCTGCTGGCGGCGCTTTCGGGCAATGACGCCGGCGGCATTGCAACGTATTCCAGCGCGGGCGCCAGCTATGGCTACAAGATGCTGTGGATGCTTCCCGTCATGACCGTGCTGCTCATCGTGACGCAGGAGACCGCGGCGCGCTGCGGCTGCGTCACGGGCAAGGGCCTGGCATCGCTCATTCGCGAGCGCTTTGGCGTGCGCAAGAGTGTACTTGCTATGGCGGCGCTGTTGATCGCCAACACGGCTGTGACCATTTCGGAGTTTGCGGGTATCGCCAGCGGCCTTGCTCTCTTTGGCGTGCCGGCGAGCATCTCGGTGCCGTTGGTGGCGCTGCTGGTGTGGATGCTTACCATGTCGGGTAGTTTCCAGCGCATCGAGAAGATTCTGCTGTTGGTAAGCTGCGTCTTCGTGACCTATATTGTCGCCGCGTTTATGGCTGGCCCCAACTGGGGTGAGGTCGCGGTCGACCTGGTCGTGCCTAACATTCAAAATGACCCCAGCTACGTGTCGCTCGTGGTCGCAACGATCGGTACCACCATCGCGCCGTGGATGATTTTCTTGGCGCAGAATAACGTGGTCGATAAGAATGCGGGCGAGGACGACATCGTGCTGCAGCGTATTGATACCGTGAGCGGCTCGATCGCTGCTGATATCATTGCGGGCTTTATTATCATCACGACCGGTACGGTGCTGTTCCCGGCGGGTATTCAGATTAGCGATGCTGCCGATGCTGCCCGCGCGCTGGAGCCTATTGCGGGTCAGTGGTCCACGGTGCTGTTTGCCTCGGGCCTGGTCGCGGCGAGCTTCTTGGCTGCTTGCGTGCTACCGGGCGTTACGTCGAGCGCTATCTGCGAGGCATTTGGCTGGGAGCGCGGTGCCGACCGCAGCTGGGACGAGGCCCCGGTCTATCGCGGCATCATTACGGCCATCATCGGTATCTCTGCCGTGCTGGTGCTTATGCCCGGCGTCGATCTGTTCCAGATTATGATGACCTCGCAGGTCATCAATGGCGTGCTACTGCCCGTGGTTCTGGTGTTCCAGGTGGTTATCGCCGCCGACCGTCACATTATGGGTGCCAACCGCAACGGCCGCGTGTGGAACGTGCTCACTTGGGCGACTATCGGCGTGATTACGGTGCTCACGGTCGTCATGTTTGTTCTGCAGGCGATGGGTTACAGCGCTTAGCGCCTCTTTTTGACTCCAAACAGGCCGCAGCGATGGGCTGCGGCCTGTTTTTTGCCTGTTATAGGGGGTTGGTAATATGCGAGTGGACAAAAAATGCCAAATATGAGTACTGTTGGGTAGCGCGCAGAGATGTGGTGTAAGAGGCGGGGCATTCCCCGCCTCTTACACCACATCTCTGCGCGCTACCTCGCGCGCTACCGCATGGGCGCCATTTTGGGTGGTTTTGCCTGCTACTAAAATGGTAACAGTACTCATATTTGCTCCTTTTTGTCCACGACCTCTTGGGGCCGGCTCGAAAAGAGTGATTTTGGGTTGTTTGCTGCGGGTTACTTGTCGGTGCCCAGCTTGTGCGGCTTGAGAGCGAGCGCATTGACGAGCGCGTCGGTGGCAGACTTGACGGCTGCCGGCTGCGGATCGTTGACGTGATCTTCGGGGTGCACGGGCAGGTCCTTCTTGACGGCATCGTGGATCAAGTTGAGGTACTCAGTCACGCCAGCGGTCGATAGGTGCGTGCCATCGCCATCGAACAGGTCGTTGCGGTTGGCGCTGTATCCGTACCAGTCGATAACGCGCACGTTCTTGTAGCGCGTAGCGGCGTTGGCGATGGCCTGGTTGGTAGAGCCAACCCACGGCTGCGGGCTGCGTGTGTTCACAAACACCACAATACGCTTATCTCCTGCATCGGCCATGATGGCGTCGATCTGATCGTCGGTTACCAAGCCGTTGGTGCCCAGCGCAAAGACCACGATCTTGCCGGCAAGGTTCTGTTGGAGATAGCCCTCAAATGTCGCGCGGCCCGCATCAAACTGGCGGCCCTTTTCGGCATCGATATGGCTGTGCGGGAACACGCCGTCAAAGGAATCAACGGCGCGCAGCGACACGGAGTCACCGATCATAAGCAAATCGTAGGAGCCATCGGGGAAGCCGTCGTTGTCCTTGTCGGTGTCGTCGGCCGCCTGTTGGTCGGCGGGCGCGGTGTTTTTGGCTTCCTTGTTGAGGACTTCGGCGCCCTCACCGCTCAGTGCGGAGGTCTCCGGCACAAAGATCAGGCCGCCCAGTGCAACGACCAACACGACAGCGCAGGTTGCGCAGACAGGGACGTGCGCGCGTGCCCAGTTGGCGGGCGTGGCGGTGCCGTCGCGGAACTCGGATACGGTGCGCTCAAAGGCGCCCTTTCTAAACGGCGTTTCGATAAAGCGATATGAGCATTCGGCCACGGCGACCACCACAAGTACCTGCAAGATGTACTGCCACCACGGTGTATCGTTGATGTTGGCGACCGGGTTCATGAGCAACAGCAGGGGATAGTGCCACAGGTAGATGCTGTACGAGCGCTTGCCAACCCACACGAGCGGCTCGGCGGACAGCGCGCGGGCAACCATTCCCTGGGGCTGCACGCAGGCCGCGATGACCATGAGCGTGAGGACCGAGCACAGCAGCGTGCCGCCGCGATACTGGAGCGCGGTGTAGCCGTTGGTGAGCGCGACCATGGCGGCAAGGCCAACCAGACCCACGACGCCCAACACATCGATGGATGTGGGCGAGGACCAAAAGCGCACGAGGGTGCTCGGCTGTGCCGGGGCGGTCTCGGCTGATTCGTCGGCCTTCTCGCTAGGTTTGCCCTCGGCGTTCTTGTCGTGCTTGGCGGCGCCAGCCAGGCGATTGAGCCCCAAACGATGAGCGAGACGCACTGGCGCCAGGTCGCGATCGGGGATAAAGGCCATCCAGGCACCCAGCAGTAGCGAGAACACGCGGGTGTCGGTGCCGTAGTACACGCGGCTGGGGTCGGCGGCAGGGTTGTAAAGCACCATCATGGCGAGGGCAGATACCGCGGCAAGGCCCAGAACCAAGCGGCGCGTGTTGGGCTTGCTCACATGCATGGATACCATGGCAAACAGCAGTGGCGGCCAAATCAGGTAGAACTGTTCCTCGATGGCAAGCGACCAAAAGTGCGTGAGCGGCGAGGGGTCGCCCAGAGCATTGAAGTACGAGACGTTTTGGGCAATCTGCCACCAGTTGTTGAAGAACAGCAACGACGGCAGGATGTCGGGGCGCATCTTGGTGAGCATCACGTGGTTAAAGATGGTGCACAGCGCGCAGGTCACGAACACTACCGTTACCACGGCGGGGACCAGGCGACGGATGCGGCGAATCCAGAAGCTCTTGAGGTCGATGCGGCCGGTCTTAGCGACTTCGTTGAGTAGCAGGCGTGTGATCAGATAGCCCGAAAGCACAAAGAAGATCGTGACGCCGAGCAGACCGCCCTGCGCCCACGTGAGGTTGAGGTGATAGAGCACCACCGCGACGACGGCAAGCGTGCGTAGGCCGTCAAGGGCAGGGATGTAGCGGGACTTGGGGCGAGCGGGCGTCTGCTCCGCGGCGGGAGTGTTGGCGCGGCCCGCGTTGTTGGTAGAAGCGCGATGAGGGCTTGCGGTGCGTCGCGGCTCGTTGGTACGGCGTTCGCTCTTCACGCGTTCGTGCGGCGCCGGCTCGTTGCCTGTGCGGCGTCGACCGCGCGAGCCCGATTGCGAGAATTGTTCCATAAAACATCATCCAATGACGAGAATAATCAGCACGTATTTATTGTAGCTGCCTGCTCCTGTGAATGCTTGCTGCTGGCGCAAGCTCAAGCGTGCGTCCACATCAAAGTGAACTAAAGTTATAGGGGGTGCGAGGGCGCACAATCGATGGTCGACGGTGGGCATAAGGCCCGCAGATGAGGAGGTTTCCATGGCAGATCGCGACATCATTGCGGTGTTCGGCAGCATGAACATGGACCTTTCGGTGGCGTGCGAGCGCATGCCGCGTGCGGGCGAGACCGTCGGCGGCAGCGGGTTTATCACCAACGCCGGCGGTAAGGGCGCTAACCAGGCCGTTGCCGCCGCGCGCATGGGTGCGCGCACATGCATGATCGGCGCTGTTGGACGTGATACCTTTGGCGATGCGCTTGTGGCGGGGCTCCAGGATGCCGGCGTGAGTGTTGAGTTCGTGGCGCTTCGCGATGACGTGGAGACCGGCACCGCGACTATCATTCGCTGCGAGGGCGACAACCGCATCATACTGTCACCGGGCGCCAACCATGCGCTTGCGGGCGCGGACGTTGCCTGCGCGTTGAGGCGTCTGGTGGCCCATGAGCTCGACGGCGACGCCAGCGAGTTTGCCCCGGCTGCCGGAAGCGTCTTTATCGCCCAGGGCGAATGTGACCTTGCAGCGACGGCCGAGGCGCTTGCTTGCGCTCACGAGCTGGGGTTCTATACGGTCTTTAACCCTGCGCCCGCCTGCGATTTGCCGGCAGGAGCGTGGCCTGCGGTCGACTTGGTCTGCCCCAACGAGACCGAGTGCCAGATGCTGACGGGCATTCTGCCCACAGATGATGCGAGTTGCGTCGCCGCGCTCAATGCGCTGCTCGACAAGGGCGCCGGGGCTGCGGTCATCACGCTAGGCGGTGCCGGCTCAGTTACGCTCGGCGATGGCGGTGAGCCGCTGCGCATGCCGGCGCTTTCGAGCGCGGTGGTCGATACGACGGCCGCGGGCGATACGTTTATTGGTGCGCTTGCTGCAGCTCGTCTGGAGGGTCTGCCGCTCTTTGAGTGCATGGCCGCGGGTGCTCGCGCCTCGGCGGTGACGGTATCGCGCCTGGGCGCTCAGCAATCAATTCCCACGCGTGCGGAAGTCGAGCACAAGTTTGGTTTAGACGGTTTGGATGTAGACGGAGAAGCGGAGTAGAACAATGGCAACCAAGAAGCTGATCCTTGATCTGGATATGGGTGTGGATGATGCGATGGCGCTCGCCTATGCCATCGCGAGCCCCGAGGTGGAGCTCGTCGGCATCACCACGTGCTTTGGCAACGTGCGCGTCGAGCAGTCGGCGCACAACTGCTTGGCGGTGCTCGACCTGTTGGGTCGTCCCGAGGTGCCGGTGTACCTGGGCGCCGATCGTCCCGTGAAAGCGACCGAACCCTACACGCCGCCGGCGTCCACCACGCTTATCCACGGCAAGAACGGCATTGGCGGCGCAAGCGTGCCCGCCTCGCCGTACGAGCCGGTGGGCGCGACGTCGGCCGATGGCAATGCGGCGGTCGATTACCTGATTGATGCCGCGCGTACCTATGGTCCCGATCTGGCCTACGTTGCGACCGGCCCGCTCACCAATCTGGCGCTTGCCCTGGAGCGCGATGCGGCGGCGATGATGTCCATCGGCCGCGTGGTCGTGATGGGCGGTGCGCTTACCGTGCCCGGCAACGTGAGCGCGGGCGCCGAGGCCAACATGGTGGGCGACCCCGAGGCTGCCGACGCCGTGTTGCGCTCGGGCCGCAAGCTCACCATGGTGGGCTTGGATGTGACGCACCGCGTGGTGCTCACGCGCCGCGACGTTGCCGGCTGGACGGGCTCGGGCACTATGGCTGGCTGCGCGTTTGCGAGCATGGTCGAGCACTATATCGGTTCGTACGAAATGAACGCGCCCTACCTGGGCGGCTGCGCGCTGCACGATCCGCTGGCGGTTGCCGTGGCGATTGATCCCACGCTCGTGGGTGCGCTCGGCTGTAACCTGCGTGTCGACCTGCTGGGCGAGTATCGCGGCCGCACCATCTGCGACGAGCACCGTCTGTCCGATCCAGATAAGAGCGCGCTCGTGGCGCTCACCGTGGACGCCCCACGTTTCCTCGTGGAGTTTAAGGCACGCATGGCTCGCATCCTTGGCTAAACGGTTTCTGTGCCCCGTTCCAGATTAGCTACCGAGTAAATACGCCCGTTGGGGGAATAGTCGCGTCGCTTCGCTTGACAACAGGCTAAACTAGCTATTAAACATTTACTATTCTGTTTAGATTGAATTTGCGGTCGTTTAGTTGTCGAGTCACGGGGCGGTCAGGCCACGATGCTCGACCGCGACCGTTGCTAGGGGGAACAATGGCCAAAGCAAGTGTTCGCGAGATCAGCCGCATCACCGGTTTTTCGCCTGCGACCGTGTCCAACGCGCTCAACCGCAAGCGCAGCGTGAGCGAGGAGACCGCCAAAGTCATCCTGGAGTGCGCGCAGTCGCTCGGCTATCAGCAGTCGACGCAGCTCGAGAGCATCCAGTTTGTGCTCGCGCGCAAGACGGGCGCCATCCTGGACGAGAGCACCTTCCACCCCGCGGTCATCGAGGGCGTGGAGCGCCAGGCGCGTCGCCACGGCATGAGCACGAGCTTTGTCTCGCTCGACTTTAGCGACCTAGACGCCGTGCGTCCGCAGGTCGAGGGCCTGATCGCCGACCCGTCTGCCGCCATCGTGCTGATGGGCACCGAGTTGGGCGAGGAGGACTACGCCCTGTTCGCTAACGCCGCCGCCCACCTGATTGTGCTCGATGGCTGGAGCGACCGCCAGTACTTCGATGCCGTGGTCATTGCCAATACCGATTCGGTGCTGCGTGCCGTGGACTACCTTATCGAGAAAGGTCACAAGCAAATCGGCTATCTGGCGGGCGACCTTCGTATCCGCAACTTTAAGGATCGCGAGCGCGGCTATCGCCAAGCACTTGAGGACGCGGGCCTTGAGGCCAACCCGACATGGCACGTCACGCTGGGCACCACGCTCGAGGGCGCTTATCGCGACATGGGCGCGTGGCTCGACAACGCCTCGCGCGAAGATCTGCCAACGGCTTTCTTTGCCGAAAACGACGTGCTCGCCGTGGGTGCCATGCGCGCGCTCAACGAGCACGGCATTCGCGTGCCCGATGATGTCTCGATCATCGGCTTTGACGACCTGTCGTTGGGCGCTTTCTCCAACCCGCCGCTCACCACGGTTCACGTTCCCAAGCACGAGGTGGGCGAGATCGCGGTGCGCCGCCTGGTGGGCAACATCCGCAATCCCAAGAGCTACACCTGCAAGACAGCCGTGTCGACCTATTTTGTCGAGCGCCAGAGCGTGCGCGAAATCTAGGCGGAGACGGCATCGTCTGCGGCGTGTCAAAGCACGCCAGGGCGGTAAACATAACGCTACCAAGAGAGGATCCTTCGGGGCCCTCTTTTTGTTGCCCTTGTATGTTCAGATTGTTTATATACCGTTTAGGCTGATTTCTCTACCGTTTACGAGACTTTCGCGCTAAACTTTTAAACAAAAGAGTAAAACATTTAGTAAACAGAACAAAACGAAACATGCGTCTGTTTACTGAACATGTGACTAGGGGAGGACGTACATGGACAAGATCAAGCTCGGCTTTGTGCCCACGCGCCGCAGTATCTTTAGCGCGCCGGACGCGATCAAGTATCGCGGTCTGACGGCTGATCGCCTGCGCGAGATCGGCGTCGAGATTGTGGATATCGACGACATCAACGACGAGGGCCTGCTGTTCGACGACAGCCATATCGCGCCTATCGTCGAGAAGTTCCGCGCCGAGGGCGTCGACGGCATCATGCTCTGCCACGCCAACTTTGGTACCGAGTATGTCTGCGCCCGCCTTGCCCGCGAGCTCGGCCTGCCCGTGCTGCTGTGGGGGCCGCGCGACGAGCGCCCCGAGCCCGACGGCACCCGTCTGCGTGATAGCCAGTGCGGTCTGTTCGCCACCGGCAAGGTCCTGCGCCGCTTCCAGGTTCCCTTCACCTACATGACCAACTGCCGTCTGACCGATCCCGAGTTCGAGCGCGGCGTCTTGGACTTTTTGGCCGTGTGCAACGTGGTCAAGACCTTCAAGCACACCCGCATCCTGCAGATGGCCACCCGTCCGTTCGATTTCTGGTCGACCATGTGCAACGAGGGCGAGCTGCTCGAGAAGTTCAACATCCAGCTTTCGCCCATCCCCATGACCGAGCTTGTCCAGGCCGTGCGCGACGCCCAGGCTGACGAGCAGGCCATGGCAGCCATGCTCGCCCACATTGGTGACAGCTTTGAGATCTGCATCCCCGAGGACAAGGTTCCTGCGGTCGCAGGACTCGCCATTGCCATGAAGCGCCTGGTCGAGAAGTACGGCTGCAACGCCGGCGCCATCCAGTGCTGGAACGCCCTGCAGGACGAGTTGGGCATTATGCCCTGCGCCGCCAACGCAGTCCTCAACGAGATGGGCATCCCCATCGTCTGCGAGACCGACATCCATGGCGCTATCACCGCGCTGATGGTCGAGGCCGCCGACCTGGGCCGTCACCGCGGCATGTTCGCCGACTGGACCGTGCGTCATCCCGATAACGAGAACGGCGAGCTGCTGCAGCACTGCGGCCCCTGGCCCTGCAGCTGCGCGGCCGTCAAGCCCAAGCTCACTTACCCGCTGGCTTTCGATCACCCCGGCGCGCTGACGGCCGAGGCCAAGCACGGCGACCTCACCCTTGCCCGCTTTGACGGCGACAACGGCGAGTACTCGCTGCTGCTGGGCAACGCCCGCGGCATCGACGGCCCGGCCGGCATGGGCACCTACCTGTGGGTCGAGGTCGACAACCTCAAGCGCCTCGAGGCCAAGATCGTCGAGGGTCCCTACATCCACCACTGCGTCGCCATTCACGCCAACGTGGTGCCGGTGCTCTACGAGGCGTGCAAGTACATCGGCATTGTCCCCGACCTGTACGACCCCATCGAAGAAGACGTCAAAGCTTACCTGCGAGGAGAGTAGAAATGGCAACTATCGAAGAGCTTGAATCCCTGCGTTGGGACCTTCGCCGCGATTGCGTCGATATCATCATGGCTGGCGCCGGCGGGCACATCGGCGGCGACATGTCGGTCATCGATGCGCTGATGACCCTCTACGCCAACCACCTCAACATTTCGCCCGAGACCGTCGACGATCCCAACCGCGATCGCTTCGTGCTCTCCAAGGGCCACGCCATGGAGGCCTACTACGCGGTGCTCTGCCACGAGGGCTATCTGGACCTCGACGACGTCAAGGCCCGCTTCTCTAAGTTCGGCAGCCCCTACATCGGCCACCCCAACAACAAGCTCAAGGGCATCGAGATGAACTCGGGCTCGCTGGGCCATGGTCTGCCCGTGGCCGTCGGCATGGCGCTTGCCGGCAAGATGGACGGCCGCGACTACCGCGTCTACACCATCATGGGCGACGGCGAGCTTGCCGAGGGCTCGGTCTGGGAGGGCGCCATGAGCGGCGGCAACTACCAGCTCGATAACCTGTGCGCGCTCGTGGACCGCAATCGCCTGCAGATCAGCGGCAGCACCGAGGACGTCATGAAGCAGGATTCGCAGGAGGAGCGCTGGGCTGCCTTCGGTTGGAACGTGCTGTCCATTCCGGGCAACGACGTCCAGGCCATCGACGCCGCGCTGACGCTGGCCGCCGAGACCAAGGGTAAGCCCACGGTCATCATCCTCAACACGGTGAAGGGCTACGGCTCGCCGGTTATGGAGGACAAGGCCGCCTGGCATCATCACCTGCCCAACGATGAGGAATATGCCCAGATCATCGCCGATTTCGCTGCCCATAAGGAGGCTATCAATGGCTAACAAGATCGCCAACCGCAAGGCTATCTGCGACACGCTGCTCGAGGCCGCCGCAACCGATAAAGACATCGTCGTCCTGTGCTCCGACTCCCGCGGCTCTGCATCGCTCACGCCGTTCTTTGACCAGTATCCCCAGCAGTCCGTTGAGGTCGGCATTGCCGAGCAGGACCTGGTGAGCATCGCCGCCGGCATGGCCTCGTGCGGCAAGAAGGCCTGGGCCGCCTCGCCGGCGTCCTTTGTGACCACGCGCTCGTATGAGCAGTGCAAGGTCGACGTTTCGTACTCCAACACCAACGTCAAGCTCATCGGCATCTCGGGCGGCGTGTCCTACGGCGCCTTAGGCATGAGCCATCACTCCGCGCAGGATATCGCCGCCATGAGCGCGATTCCCAACATGCGCGTGTATCTGCCGAGCGATCGCTTCCAGACCGCCGAGCTCGTGCGTGCCCTGGTCGCCGACAACAAGCCGGCCTACATCCGCGTGGGCCGCAACCCGGTGGAGGACGTGTACACTGAGGACGAGTGCCCGTTCCAGATGGATCGCGCCACCTGGGTGCGCCGCGGCACCGATGTGACGATCGTCGCTACCGGTGAGATGGTCCGCCACGCCGTGGACGCCGCCGATCTGCTGGCCGAGCAGGGCATCTCGGCGACGGTGCTCGATATGTACTGCGTCAAACCGCTCGATGCCGAGGCCGTGATCGAGGCCGCCGGTGCCACGCGCGCCGTCGTGACCGTCGAGGAGCACAGTCCCTTCGGCGGCCTGGGTTCCATGGTCGCGCAGGTCGTGGGTGAGCACTGCCCGCGTCCGGTCAAGTGCCTCTCCCTGCCCGATGCGCCGGTCATCACCGGCACGAGCCCCGAGGTCTTCGCGCACTACGGCCTGACGGGCGAGGGAATCGCCAAGACGGTCGCCGAGGTCCTTCCCGCAGAGTAATTGGTGCATCGGGGACAGGTTTGCACCAATCCTTTTAGGTTGAATTCTGAGCAGGCCGGCTGCGCTCTCATGAGCCGGTCGGCCACTCGCTCCTTGTCCGTCGGGTTTTAGTTTTGAATCGACGGGGGAGACAGGAGAGTACATGAGCAAATACATCATCGGAATCGATCAGTCCACACAGGGTACTAAGGCGCTGCTGGTGGACGAGGGCGGCCATCTGATCCATCGCGCCGACCGCTCACATCGCCAGATTGTCAACGAGGCCGGCTGGGTGAGCCACGACCCGGCCGAGATCGCCGCCAACGTGCTGGCTGTGGCACGCACCGTGGTGGAGGAGACCGGGGTCGATCCGGCAGACATCGCCGGCGTTGGCATTTCCAACCAGCGCGAGACCACCGTTGCCTGGAGCCGCACGACGGGCGAGCCGCTGTGCGATGCCGTGGTGTGGCAGTGCGCCCGCGCCCGCGAGCTGTGCGACGAGCTGGCTGCGCGCGAAGGCGTGGCCGAGCTGGTGCGTGACACGACGGGTCTGGTGCTCTCGCCCTACTATCCGGCGGGCAAGATGGCCTGGATCCTCGCGAACGTTCCCGCGGCTGCCGAGGCCGCGGCGGCGGGCGAGCTGTGCCTGGGCACCATCGATGCCTGGGTGGTCTGGACGCTCACGGGCGGCGCGGAGTTCCGCTGCGACTGGTCCAATGCCAGCCGCACGCAGCTTTTTGACCTGCGCCGTGGCTGCTGGAGCGAGCCGGTGTGCGAGGCCTTTGGTGTCAATCCGGCGTGCCTGCCGCAGGTGACCGATTCCGATGGCCTGTTCGGTACAACGGACCTGGGCGGCTTTTTGCCGGCGCCCGTGCCCATCCACGGCGTGCTCGGCGACAGCCATGCCGCCTTGTTTGCCCAGGGCTGCCATAGCCGCGGCATGGCCAAGGCGACCTATGGCACCGGCAGCTCGGTCATGATGAACGTCGGCGACGAGTTTGTCGCCAGCTCGCACGGGCTTTCGAGCTCGCTTGCGTGGCGTATGGACGGTGTGACCGAGTATGTTCTCGAGGGCAACGTGAGCTACGCCGGCGCCGTCAAGACGTGGCTGCGCGACGACCTGGAGCTCATCAACAATCCCGAGGAAGTCACCGACCTGTGCTACGCCGCCAATCCGGCGAGCCGCGTCTACTTTGTGCCGGCGTTCACTGGCCTGGGCGCGCCGCACTGGGCGAGCGATGCCGAGGGCTGCGTCTTTGGCATGACGCGCACCACGGGCCGTGCGGAGTTCGTAAAGGCCGCCGACGAGTCGATCGCCTATCAGATCTTCGACGTGATCGATGCGATGGTCGAGGATTCGGGCGCGGCACTGGCCGAGCTTCGTGTTGACGGCGGTCCCACGCGCGACGCGTACCTGATGCAGTTTGAGAGCGACCTGGTCGGCTCGCCCATCCGCATTGCGAGCAACGACGAGATGAGCGGTCTGGGTGCGGCTTGGGCCTGCGGCATTGCGCTGGGCATGTACACGCGCGATGTCGTTGACGTCTACGGCGCCCGCGGCATCGTGGAGCCTGCCATGCCTGCCGACGAGCGAGCCAAAAAGATCGCCGGCTGGCGTCACGCCGTCGACGCGACCATCGCCTACACTGCCTAGGCGGCTGCGCGGCGCCCGCAGGCTATTCCCGGGTAGCTCATTTGGGACGGGGCTTTTTTGACTGGTATGATTGGTGCGACCATTCGAACCAGCTAAAAGAGCCCGTCCCAATTTGACTATCGAGAGGATCTGCCATGGAGCGCATCGCGAGCTTTTCCGTTGACCATCTGCTGCTTGAGCCCGGCGTGTATGTGAGCCGCATCGACCGCGATCCGGCGACCGGCGCCGCCGTCACCACGTTTGACCTGCGCCTGACCACGCCCAACAAGGAGCCGGTCATGAACACGGCCGAGTGCCACACCATCGAGCACCTGGGCGCGACGTTCCTTCGCAACCATGCCGAGTGGTCGAGCCGCATTGTCTACTTTGGCCCCATGGGCTGCCGCACGGGCTTTTACCTCGTCGTGTTTGGTGAGGTGACGAGCGAGGAGATTCTGTCGCTCGTGCGTGAGCTGTTCGAGTTTGTCGCCGGCTTTGAGGGCGATGTCCCCGGTGCCGCTCCCGAGGAGTGCGGTAACTATCTGGACCAGAACCTCCCCATGGCAAACTGGCTCGCGCACCGTTATCTCGACCGCGATCTGGCCGATATCGACGAGAAGCACCTGCACTATCAGCAGGCATAGGGCCGCCCTCTGCCTCCAAACCGTTCACACGGAGATATCGACCGTTTAACTGTTTAGAAGTGTTTATTCGAGGTCATTAGCACTAGCTCGCTTAAACTAGTCCTCAGAGTGATATTCAGGCAAGGCTCCTGAAGCAGCATCTGTCGACATTGATTGTCGGATTCTGCTTCGGGAGCCTTGTTCTGTTTAGGGGGGGGGCACATGGAAATTGTTAAACGAATTAATACCAGCGCTGTCCTCTGCGTCGATGGAAATGGCAGACAGTTGGTTGCATTCGGCCGTGGTCTGGGGTTTAAGAATGTCGGAGACGAGGTCCCTCTTTCGGAGATTCAACGAACGTTTTATAACGTTAGCTCTCGCTACATCGCTCTCGTTGACGAGGTCCCCGACGAGCTTCTCGAGCTTACCTCGGATGTTATTGATATGTCGACAGGTTTGCTGTCTTATGAGGTGAGCCCTAATTTGCCGTTTATCCTTGCGGACCATATCGCGTATGCGGTTAAGCGCAAAGAGCAAAATATCGTTGTCCGCATGCCTTTATCGTTTGATGTCCGCCAACAATATCCCGTCGAATTTAGAATCGGCGAGTATGCACTTAAGATAATCAGGAAACGTCTTAACGTTAGGCTTCCAGCTCATGAGGCAGTTGGAATTGCCATGGCGTTTATCAATAACATGGCCGATTCGGACTCATGCGAAGTAGTTAAAGAGTTTAGCGCGGATATCTACGATCGTGTTCTGGAGGAGTCAACCGTTGCTGTTGAAAATCGGCTTGGCATTCAAGTTGATCGGGAAGGTTTCGATTACGCAAGGTTCGCAACCCATCTTCAGTACTTATTCAATAGGTTGAACTCTGGCGAAAGCATCGTGAGCGACAACCGCAAGATGTACCTCTCGCTCAAAAAAGAATATCCGGTGGCATCAATGTGCGCCGATGATATTGCTTCTGTTCTCAGCCGACTGACGGGGCGGGAACTTATAGACGAAGAAAGACTCTACCTCATGATGCACATCAATCGAATTGCATCGAAAACAAGGTAATTAGTTGGCAAAGGCGCGCGCTTTGCTGATGGTTACATATAAAACTCAACATGGGAGAAATGGTATTTATGGCAGATACAACCAAGCTCGCTGCCGAGATTCTCGAGATGGTGGGCGGCGCAGACAACGTTACATTTGTAGCTCACTGCATGACTCGTTTAAGGTTCAACCTTAAGGACGAAAGCATCGTAGACGATGCAAAAGTCAAGGCGATTGATGGCGTGATCGACATTCGCCATTCCGCGGGGCAATATCAGGTGATTGTGGGACCTAAGGTCGATAAGGTCTATGAAGTCGTTGCCAAGGAAACCGGGATTGATGCCGGAGATTCCGAGGCAAGCGAAGGAGAGACTAAGGGCTTTCTGGGAAAGCTAATGAAGCTCATCAGCGGCATCATGATGCCCGTTCTTCCTGCCTTGATCGCATGCGGAATGATAAACGCCGTCCTTAGTATTCTGACGACGGCGGGTGCTGTTTCCGCCGAGAGCGGAATATACACTCTGCTGTACGGCATGGGAAATGCCTGCATGTATTTTCTGCCCGTTCTTGTCGGATCATCTGCTGCTCAGTTCTTTGGAACCGATCGATATATCGGTGCGGTACTCGGTGCAATCCTGATTTATCCGACTTTCGTTGCTGCGGCCGGAGCGGGCGATGCGCTGGATTTGCTCGGCATGAAGTTCACAATGGTGAGCTATTCCTCCACGGTGTTTCCTGCTATCGTGGCGGCTTGGTTCGCATCCGTTCTTAATAAGTGGCTGCGGGCGGTTCTTCCCGATGTTGTGGCATTTGCGCTCGTCCCGTTCCTGACGGTTGCTGTTGCCGCCCCCGTCTCGCTCCTTGTGATCGGCCCCGTTATTCAGCAGGCGAGCTCTTTGCTTGCGACTGCAGTGCTGGCGGTCTATCAGTTCAGCCCCGTCCTTTGCGGCGTTATTCTCGGGCCGATATTCGGTCTCGTTATGATCCCCCTTGGACTCCATTGGGCCCTGATCGTGCTTTCCATCAACAATATTATGACCGTCGGCTCCGATCCTATCCTTGGACTTCTCTGCTGCAGCATGGGTGTTGTCGGCGCTTGTTTGGCGTTTGCCCTCCGCTCGAAGGACCCGAGTGAAAAGAGTCTTGGGTTCAGCTGTGCCATTACGGGCTTTTTCGGGATTACGGAACCGGCGCTGTACGGCATCATCTTGGAGCACAAGAAGATCATTATCGCTTCCATGGTCGCCGGAGCAATCAGTGCTGTTATCCCGGCGATTTTCAACACCTGTACGTTCGTTATGACGTCGAGCGGCATTTTTAGCTTCCCCGGTTATATGGATCCTTCTGGTGATATGAGCAGCCTCATCGGCGCAATTCTTTGCAATGTCGTCGGTTTAATTCTTAACTTCGTTCTCGTTTACATCCTGTATCGCCCTGATGAAGAGGCAGTAGTGGAGTAGACAATTATTTGGGATGTAAGCTGCCGAAAACCCCGCGGCAGATTGCATGTGGTGGGCTTGCCGTTGATTCACGCGAGCCCACCCTCATTTTTGGAGTGACTAGCTATGACAATTACAGCCGATATGACGTTTGGCGAAATCGCGCTCCTTCCTGAGTTCGCTGGCTTTGGCGAGCACCTTATGCTTTGCCGGCCTTCAACTTGGGAGCGCATGTGGAATAAACCCATCGTGTCTCATATGAATTCTGATGCTAATCCATATGAAACTACTCGCGTTTTGCGTGGATTGAATCGGATTGTCGAGCTCGTGGATGACGGGAGACAAGTTGCCTACGATATATGGGATGAAGCCGACTGCATCCGTGATCCGACTCGACGCAACACGAAACTGTTCTTCTTTCCCGGGAGACCCGGGGCTCCCTTTATCATTGCGGTTTCGGGCGGAGGTTATCAGAGCGTTTGTCATCAAATGGAAGGCTTTCCCGTTGCCCCCGAGCTCAACGATGCGGGCTATAACGTGTTCGTGCTGTCATACAGGGTGAGGGTCGAGCCTTTGATGCCGCGTCCAATCGACGATTTAAATCGAGCTGTCCGTTTTGTCTTCGAGAATTCAGCGAAATTTAATGTCGCAAAAAGTTATGCAGTTATCGGCTTTTCTGCTGGTGCGCATTTAACTGCCGAGTGGGGGACGGACAACAAGGGATTTGCGTCCTACGGATGCGAGGCACCCAAAGCCTTGGTCCTGTGTTATGCACCGATTGATCTTCGTGGCTTTGAGAACGCATCAGACAATAGATTTCTTGATTCGGTGTGCGGCGGGGCTGGTCGCGACTCGCTCGATGATTTCTGTATTAATCAGCATGTGTGGGAGCAGTATCCTCCGACATGTCTTTGGCAATGCGCTGACGATGATATTGTATCGCCCGACAATTATGAAAAGATGGTCGATGCTCTGGATGCAGCTGGAGTACACCATGAGGGAGTCATGTATTCAGAAGGGGGGCACGCATTGATGAAGCCCCATGCGCCGGAGACCGACTACTGGTGTATGAGCGTTATTGAGTTTCTTAAAGATTATCTCGACTAGGAAGCTGCATGTCGCTTTTTGAGCGGGTGATTTCGTCATGCAATGTTTTCGGTATTGATCGTGGTCGTGGATGAATGATGTTCTAGAATGTTCATACTGTCACATAAACGAACAGGAGCGAACATGCATATCTACTCTGTATCAGATCCCGAGTTCAAATCCTATGGTCGCGTGTGGGACGACGTGCCGTCCAACCTGACCGCCCCGCTTGTCGAGGCGCTTGCGGCTACTCCCATTCCCGAGGGCACCAAGTACGTGGCCTCCGCACCCGAGCTCGAGCAGGTTGAGGGTGTCGACACGCTCGGCCTGCTCATGTACGGCGGCCGTCCGTTCCAGCCGGGCTGGTGCAACGGCCACAACACGCGCCTCAACTGTCTGGAGTATCACCGTGCCAGTGAGTTTAATTTGGGTGCGCGCGACTTTATTCTGCTGCTGGCCAAGCGCGAGCAAATTGTCGACGGCAAGCTCGACACCGCTCAGGTCAAGGCCTTTCGCGCGCCCGCCGGCACGCTCGTCGAGGTTTACGCCACCACGCTTCACTACACGCCCTGCATGGTCGACGACGGCGGCTTTCAGGTGATGGTGGCGCTGCCGGCGGGCACCAACGGCCCGCGCCCCGAGGCTGCAGCCGACATGCCTGCCGCCGGTGACAGCTACTGCTACTGGAAGGCCGACAAGTGGGTCCTCTGCCACGCCGACAGCCCCAAGGCGGCCGAGGGCGGCTACGTGGGCCTCGTCGGCAAGAACCTCGACATCGCCTGTGACTAGCATCTTCCGTCTCGATTTGTAACATCTAGCGGGCTAAATCGTCTCTACCTGTTACAGATTTAGACAAACTGCGGGGGCTGCCCGAAAATCTCGATCTGTAACACCAAGCCCGGTTTTGGCTGCCTACCTGTTACAGATCGAGACAAACCGCCCCAAACCACCACAAAGGTGCCTGTCCCCTTTGTGGTGGTTTGGGGCGGCGGTATCAGAAAGTGTCAGGCAGGGGCGGCTGCCGGGCCGCCGTGTGCGAAAAGAAGTGTCGACCTGCGTCGTTGCCGTTGAGTAGCGCGCTGCTTACGGGGATACTGAAACCACGACAAACAGCGTGTGAAAGGATCGATGCATGGCTTTCCGTAAAGACTTCCTGTGGGGCGGCGCAACGGCTGCCAACCAGTGCGAGGGCGCTTACGACGTGGATGGCCGCGGCCTGGCCAACGTGGACGTGGCGCCGCACGGCCCTGAGCGCTATGCGGTGGTCTCCGGCCAGCGCAAGATGCTCGACTTCGAGGACGGCTATTACTACCCCGCGCAGACCGGCATCGATTTCTATCACCACTACAAGGAGGACATCGCCCTCTTTGCCGAGATGGGCTTTAAGACCTTCCGCATGAGCCTGGCCTGGACCCGCATCTTCCCCAACGGCGACGAGACTGAGCCCAACGAGGCCGGCCTGGCCTTCTACGAGGACGTGTTCCGCGAGTGTCAGGCGCACGGCATTGAGCCGCTCGTGACCATCACGCACTTCGACTGCCCGATCCATCTCATCAAGGAGTATGGCGGCTGGCGCAACCGCAAGCTCATCGACTTCTACAAGAACCTCGCGACCACGATCTTCACCCGCTACAAGGGCCTGGTAAAGTACTGGCTTACCTTCAACGAGATCAATATGATCTTGCACCTGCCGTTTATGGGTGCCGGTCTGGTCTTTGAAGAGGGCGAGAACAAGGAGGCCGTCGAGTACCTGGCCGCCCACAACGAGCTCGTCGCCAGCGCTTGGGCAACCAAGATCGCTCACGAGATCGACCCTGAGGTCAAGATCGGTTGCATGCTTGCCGCAGGTAGCTACTACCCCTACAGCTGCCGTCCGGGCGATGTGCGCCAGGCGCAGATTGACAACCAGAGCAACTATTTCTTCGTCGACGTTCAGAGCCGCGGCTACTATCCGGCCTATGCCGTCAAGAAGCTCGAGCGTTTGGGCATCGATGTGGGCATGACGGATGAGGACCGCGAGATCCTGGCCGCCAACACCGTCGACTTCATCAGCTTTAGCTACTACAGCACCCGTTGCTCCGCCGGTGCCGATAACCCCGATGTCGAGCGCACCCAGGGCAACGCCTTCGCCGGCGCCAAGAACCCCTACCTGCAGGAGAGCCAGTGGGGCTGGGCCATCGATCCGCTGGGCTTCCGCATCACCCTCAACGACCTGCACGACCGTTATCAGAAGCCGCTGTTTGTGGTCGAGAACGGTCTGGGCGCCAAGGATGTTGTCGAGGAGGATGGCTCCATCAACGACGACTACCGTATCGACTACCTGCGCCAGCATATCGCCGCGATGCGCGATGCGGTGACCGAGGACGGCGTTGACCTGCTGGGCTACACCACCTGGGGCCCGATCGACCTGGTGTCTGCCGGCACGGGCGAGATGTCCAAGCGCTACGGCTTTATCTATGTCGACCGCGATGATGCGGGCAACGGAACCCTCAAGCGTTCCAAAAAGAAGAGCTTCGACTGGTACAAACACGTCATCGAGACGAACGGCGAGGACCTGGCCTAAGGCTTCCCAACAACCATAGCCTCCTAACCAAAACGCCCGGCGAGCAGTTAATGCCCGCCGGGCGTTTTGTTAAAAGAAGTGAAAGCACTCATTGGGGACGTACTTAAATGAGTGCCCGCAGAATGAGAGTGGATAATCTCCCGTTTTTAGCCTGTTTGTGGGCTCAAAGTGGGAGATTATCCACTCTCGCCATTTGGGCGTCCAAAAATCCTCGCTCGTTTTGTCTTAGTCATTGGGTGTTCCTATAGTTTTGTCAACCGTCGGGGCTACTCC
>NZ_QRHM01000060.1:0-1205 GCF_003470325.1 Collinsella sp. AM24-1
GTGCTTGGTTTTGGAAGTTCGCGAAGCCCACTTCCAAAACCAAGCACCCCGCCCCGGCACTCGTGGGATAGATAAGAGGGGGAGTAGATGAGTTTTACGAGCGTGGCCTTGCAGATGGTGACGGTTTCTTTGCCGATCCTGTTGGGGTGGTGTATCGCCAAGCTGGGGTTTATGAAAGCGGAGTTCGAGCGCGAGCTGTCGCATCTGCTGTTGCAGGTGGCGCTGCCGTGCTTGGTGCTTTCGTCAGCGCTGGGCGATGATGTGAAGCTTCCGAGCATTGCCGATACGTTTTCGCTCATGGGACTGTCCTTTGTGATGTATGTGGTGGCGACCGTTATCGCGTTTGCTGTCACCGCTGCTCTTCGCGTTCCCAAAGGGACGGAATGCTCGTATCGCTTCGCCGTGCTTTTCGGTAATGCCGGGTTTATCGGTTTTCCGGTTATTTCGGCGGTGTTGGGAAAACAAGCGCTGTTGTATGCATCGATTGCGCTTATCCCCCCAAACTTTCTTATGTTTACCGTCGGCGTTATGTTATTTAGCGGAATAGGTGGTGGCCTTAAAACGCAGATGCGCAATATTGCCGCCTGCTGCAAGAGTCCTGGTCTCATTGCAAGTACTGCTGTGCTTGGGATCGTGCTCACCGGATGGACCGATTGGGGCGTGCTGGGCGACTCGATTTCCATCGTTGGCACCATGACCACTCCTGCGGCATTGTTGCTCATGGGGTCGTCTATCGCCAAGTACCGTCCGCTCGAGATGCTCACCAACTGGCGTGCCTATGCTGCCGTGGCATTTCGCCTGGTTGTCGTGCCGGTGGCATGTCTTGCCGTCGCGCGCTTGTGGCCCGGCATGACGCCCATGTTTATCGCGACGCTTGTGCTCGATATGGCAATGCCGGTGGGCAGCAACGGTACGCTGTACTGCCTTCAATACGGTAAGGATGCACGCCCCATGATGCAGTGCACGTTTCTGTCGATCATTTGCTCCATTCTGACTATCCCGCTCGTAGCCACGCTGTGCGGGTAGGCATCCGGGACGGTCTCGCGCTGGGGCCTTGCCCGGCGGGATGACCTTGTCCGGGGAAGTGGGCTTCGCGAACTTCTCAGAGGAAGGCACCCGCCCGGAGGCGGCCCTCTCGACCGTTTCGATCTGCGGCGCTGATATTTTTTGGCTCTGTTAGACCAGGATTGACATACATGTGTCCC
>NZ_QRHM01000061.1:0-306 GCF_003470325.1 Collinsella sp. AM24-1
CTCTTCCGGAACCGCACCTCGCGGCCCGCGGGACCCAGCGCTCATGCGCGCGGTCCGGGCACGAGGATGCCCCCGAGTCAGTTCCCTTTCCTATGCGCCATGCGGCCCCCAGGGCACGTGTATGCGATACCGGACACCGTAACGGTGGGCGCCGCCCACCGGTCAGCGGCCAGAGCATGGGGGGCACGCCCGGTCCCGTTCCGAACCCGGAAGCTAAGCCCCATCGCGCCGAGAGTACTGCGGGGTCAGCCCGTGGGAGGCCAGGGCGCCGCTGACCGGTGGACGGCACCGAGCCGTCATCGAACT
>NZ_QRHM01000061.1:336-1131 GCF_003470325.1 Collinsella sp. AM24-1
CCGAGCCGTCATCGAACTTAGAAGGGGGGAGGCCTCGCGGCCTCCCCCCTTTTTTTGCGTTCTAGAAGCTAACATTGCCCTTTCTGTTTTAGGAGTGCTCGGATTGACTTTAGTCGAGGGCATCGTTGTCGCTTGCGGTGAGGTAGAGCCGATCTTTTTGTTTATGTCGCGTTCTGGTGGCGATCAGCCGGCTCCAGGGTTCTGTCGCCACGTATATCCGGACGGATCTTTTGCTCCTTATTTCCAGTAAATCAATTAAGGGGCGTTGTTTCAATCAAATACACTCCGCCAGCGGGGGCTCTATCTAATTAGTGATAGAGCCCCCGCTGGCGTTTTATAGGTTTGTTAACGTTGTCCTTCAATTTATGATGGGCTAACTAGCGGAGACCGACGAGGGTATAAAGATGATATGTCTACAGTGGACAGCAAGATTCCCGAGGTCATACGGTCTGTCCGAGGTTTATGACCATATGTGCGACTCTGAGCAACTCGGAGCCCAGTTAATTAATTTGTGAACAAAATATGGAGTGCGCGATTCCCGCCCCCGGCGCCCCTCCGGTCTGGCAATATATCTCCTTGCCGCGCGGCCCGGTCGGACCGGATCAGCCGCCTGGCGTGCACCTTGAGAACCGGATACTGCGAGGATGGACACATTCAGTGTCGCATCCGGGCAGACATCGAACCATTTGAAATGGTCTAACTTGGATTTGTTTTTCGCAAGGCCGCCGAGAGGCGGCCCCGAGAAATTCCTTTTCCTATACTAAAACCATATGAATCGAACGGAACCGATCAGCG
>NZ_QRHM01000062.1:0-1063 GCF_003470325.1 Collinsella sp. AM24-1
GCCGGGCCCTTACGCCAGCACGCCGAAGAACGCGCCGACGATGCCCACGGCCATGGTGGCCACGATCAGCACCATGGGGTTGATCTTCTTGGACAGCAGCCAGTAGTACAGCCAGAAGGCGAGCATGCCGAGCATGCCGGGCATGATGCCGTCCAGGATGTCCTGGAGGGTCTGGGCGTCCTCGCCCGAGCCGATGGCCACCGGGATGCTGGCCCAGAACATGTCCTTGCACATGGCGCCCACGACCATGACGCCCACGATTCCCACGCAGGTCATGATCTTCTGCATGAGGCCGGTCCTCTGGGCCTCGTCCAGGAAGCCCACGCCCAGCTCGTAGCCCTTGACGGCGCCCCAGACGCGCAGCGCGAAGCCGGGGACGTTGTAGATCAGCAGGAAGGCGATGGGGCCGAAGGGGTTGCCGGCCTGGCACAGGCTGATGCCCACCGCGGCGGCGACCACGCGCAGCGTCGACAGGAAGATGGAGTCGCCGATGCCGGACAGCGGGCCCATGAGGGCGGCCTTGACGTCGTTGACGCTCTCGGGCTCGATCTCGCCGCGGGCGACCTTCTCCTCCATGGCCATCGCGATGCCGCCGACGAACGGGGCGAACTGGACGGTGATGTTGAAGAACGCGCAGTGGCGGTGCAGGGCCTCGGCGTAGTCGTCGGGGCGGCCGGCGTAGATCTTCTTGAGCATGTTGGCGACCATCAGGCAGAAGGCGATGTTCATCTGCTTGTAGTAGGTCCAGGAGAACTCCATGCCCAGGGCGCCGACGTTGACGGCGCTCTTGACGAGGTCGGAGCGCGTGATCTTGTTCTCGGGACTAGAAGTCATCGTCCTCATCCCCTTCCGCGGAGAGCTGGGGCTGGGCTCCGCCCAGGCCGAGCAGGTCGAACTTGTCGATGCCGATGATGATGGCGATCAGTGCGACGCCCAGGACGGGCACGTTGGCGTAGGAGCACAGCAGGAAGCCCAGGAAGTAGAAGGGCACGAGCTGCTTGGTGAGCACCAGGCGGCCGAGCATGGCGAAGCCCATGGCCGGCAGGATGTTGGCGGCAACGCC
>NZ_QRHM01000063.1:0-1003 GCF_003470325.1 Collinsella sp. AM24-1
TGAGTCCTGAGGCTGTTGCAATGAAGATGAGAATCAAGGAATTTAAAAGAAACCGATACCGTTTACGAAATTGGAACAGGTAAAGGGCATTTAACGACGAAACTGGCTAAAATAAGTAAACAGGTAACGTCTATTGAATTAGACAGTCATCTATTCAACTTATCGTCAGAAAAATTAAAACAGAACATTCGTGTCACTTTAATTCACCAAGATATTCTACAGTTTCAATTCCCTAACAAACAGAGGTATAAAATTGTTGGGAATATTCCTTACCATTTAAGCACACAAATTATTAAAAAAGTGGTTTTTGAAAGCCATGCGTCTGACATCTATCTGATTGTTGAAGAAGGATTCTACAAGCGTACCTTGGATATTCACCGAACACTAGGGTTGCTCTTGCACACTCAAGTCTCGATTCAGCAATTGCTTAAGCTGCCAGCGGAATGCTTTCATCCTAAACCAAAAGTAAACAGTGTCTTAATAAAACTTACCCGCCATACCACAGATGTTCCAGATAAATATTGGAAGCTATATACGTACTTTGTTTCAAAATGGGTCAATCGAGAATATCGTCAACTGTTTACTAAAAATCAGTTTCATCAAGCAATGAAACACGCCAAAGTAAACAATTTAAGTACCGTTACTTATGAGCAAGTATTGTCTATTTTTAATAGTTATCTATTATTTAACGGGAGGAAATAATTCTATGAGTCGCTTTTGTAAATTTGGAAAGTTACACGTTACTAAAGGGAATGTAGATAAATTATTAGGTATACTACTGACAGCTTCCAAGGAGCTAAAGCGCTCGGGACCCCATTAAGTATTTTTAAAAGCATGGTCGCAAGTTTCACTAGCAGCCATGCTTTTATTGAATCATTGTAGGACATTTTAAAGATAATTGCCCACTTTAAAATTAAACATGTGCTTAGAATCGTTCTAGGCAACACCAATAACAATCACTAATGGTTGATTTTCAATCTCAACGCAACAGCCTGAACGGGCC
>NZ_QRHM01000064.1:0-818 GCF_003470325.1 Collinsella sp. AM24-1
CGGTGTCTACGCCCTTGAGGCAGCGGAGGGAGTCGACCCTCCTCCTCCATCTGGGCTTGCGGGCCTCGGCCTCGACGAGCCCCTCGAGCCGCGCCTTCTCCTCCGCCGCCCGCCTGACCGCGTCGACGTAGTAGGCGAGCACGTCGTTGTCGGCCCCCTCCGCGAACCTAATCGACTCGATCCAGGACCAGTGCGCCCGGGTCCAGTTGCCCTTCCTGCGGCCGGTGGGCGTCCTCTCGTCGAAGGCGAGCCCGTGCCTGAGCAGGAACTTGGAGAGCCGCTGCTTCGCGCGCGAGAGGTCGTCCCTCGCGTCCTCGAGCGCCCTGGTCAGGTCGCGGGCGGCCTCGCACTCGTCGTCGGGGACCCACACCTCGACGACGTTGCCGACCGACAGCATGCGGGCGAGGAACTCGGCGTCGTTGCGGTCGTTCTTCCTGCGCCTGTCCGCGCTGGGCTTGATCATCTTCGAGACGGCGCCGACCACGCAGTCGACCCCGAGGCCGGAGAGCCTCTTCTGCAGGTCGAACCCCGTGACCCCGGATTCGTACACGCACCTGGCCTTTGGGTCCACGGACCGCACCCACTCCGCGACTGCCCCGGCGTCGTAGCCGAAGGTCGCGCAGCGCACCTCCCCGGTCATGACGTCGAGGGAGACTGCCTTTATCGAGCGGGCGTGGACGTCGAGGCCGACGAAGGTGGTAGTATCGAGCATGGGAGCCCCTTCCATGAATGCGGCGTGGCCGCCGCGGCTGAATTAGACACTCACCATTGTCGGCCTAATCCGCGGTCTTTCATGCAGCAGGGGCTCTCAATGTTTT
>NZ_QRHM01000065.1:0-237 GCF_003470325.1 Collinsella sp. AM24-1
GGGCCCGTTCAGGCTGTTGCGTTGAGATTGAAAATCAACCGCGGAGACTTCGGCCTTGATTATCAACTTTATCCGAACACCTCCCATATTCATCCGTACATGTACGGATGAATATGGGAACCCGATACCCTGAGGGCCGGACCGGCCGGCCCCGGGAGATCGGAGGACGGCATGTCCGGAAAGAGGAAGAAGGGGGCCGGGAAGGCGGCCCCGAGGGCCTACGGCAGGCTCACCAGG
>NZ_QRHM01000065.1:247-731 GCF_003470325.1 Collinsella sp. AM24-1
AGGGGGCCGGGAAGGCGGCCCCGAGGGCCTACGGCAGGCTCACCAGGCACGAGCGGGACACGGT
Organism: Collinsella sp. AM24-1; assembly: GCF_003470325.1. Taxonomy (NCBI): domain Bacteria; kingdom Bacillati; phylum Actinomycetota; class Coriobacteriia; order Coriobacteriales; family Coriobacteriaceae; genus Collinsella; species Collinsella sp. AM24-1. The sequence continues at coordinate 312 of NZ_QRHM01000065.1, forward strand.
CCAGAGGATGCTGGAGCGAGGGGCCTCGTGCAGGCAGATCGCGAGGGAGCTGGGCAGGTCGCCCTCGACGGTGTGCTCGGAGGTGGCGTCGCACAGGTTCGTGACCGCGCCGAGGGAGAGGCGCGGCGAGCGCGTGGACGCCTCCGCCGACCTGTCTGCGGCATGCCCGCGCCTGGCCGCGTGGCCGCGCTGCTGCAACGGGTGCGGGCGGTACCGTGCGGTCGGCTGCAAGCGCCGCCCGCACGTCTTCTACGACGCCCGCGCCGCGCAGCTGTGCGCGGACTCGGTCCTCGTCTCGTCAAGGCGCGGGATAGACGCCGACGAGCCCGCCGCGGCCGAGGCGCTCGCCCTCATCCGCGACGGCCTGGGCCGGGGGCTCTCGCCCGAGCAGATGGCGGCGCGCAACGGCGGCCCGGTGGA
>NZ_QRHM01000066.1:0-355 GCF_003470325.1 Collinsella sp. AM24-1
TTTTAATATGAGCAGGACATTGTCAAGAGGCAAAATCGGGCCTGGCCCCAACGATATGGGGTCAGGCCCTCTCCCTATATCAGCCCGTCCGCGGCGACCTCGGCGTGTCTTACCGACGCTCGTCTTTGCAGTTTAATATCCGCCCGCGGCGATCTCTCGCTGGGCAATCCGTTGCTACGGCTGAGGCTTCTACGTCGAACCGGCAGTCTGTGCACGCGTGTGGCGCCCTGGGCGCTCGCAGAAAAGGGACCTGAGGTTCGCCTCAACGGCTTCGGATCGAACCGCTTCCGGGGTGACTGGCTTATGTGCGGGGGACCGCCCCCCTACGCCTCCTCGGCCATGAGGCCGACCGCCC
>NZ_QRHM01000066.1:457-710 GCF_003470325.1 Collinsella sp. AM24-1
TGCCGTGGACCCCGCGCGCGAGCAGCGCCTCCCGCCTCTCGACCAGCCTCCGCACGCCCTTGGCGGCATGCCTCCGGGCGCCCCGGTCCGGGGCCTGGCCCTTGGCGAGGTCCTTCGGCCGCCCCGAGCACGTCAGGTAGTGCCACGCGGCCTCGACCAGCGCCTTCCTCAGGTGCTTGTTGCCTGCCTTGGTGATCGCGCCCCTGCGGTCGCTCTCCCCGCTGGAGTGCTCGGAGGGCGTCAGGCCGACCCA
>NZ_QRHM01000067.1:0-570 GCF_003470325.1 Collinsella sp. AM24-1
CCGAGGCCGCCGGGGAGGCCGCGGCCGCCTCCACCGCGCCCCCGCCGGCGCTCGTCGAGGCCGAGAACAGGCAGGTCAGGTTCCTGGCCGCCCGGATATCGGAGGCCCTCGACGAGGCCGGGGCCCTCGAGGCCGAGACGGCGGCGCTGCTCGAGGGCGACGAGACCTACGCGTGCCTGCTCACCGTGCCCGGCATCGGCCCGAGGACCGCGGCGCAGCTCGCGGTGTCGGTCGACATCGGGAGGTTCCCGGACCACGACCACCTGGCCTCGTACTGCGGCATAGCCCCGAGGGTGAGGAGCTCCGGCACGTCGGTGAGGTCGGTCAGGGCGTCCAGGCGGGGCGACGCGAGGCTCAAGTCCCTGCTGATCTTCTCGTGCAACAGCCTGGTGAGGTCCTCGGGGCGCTACGGCGAGTACTACCGGGCCTGCAGGGCGCGGGGCATGGGGCACGGGCGGGCGCTCAAGGCCGTCGCGAGGAAGCGGCTCAGGGCGATATACGCCGTGATGCGCGACCGGGTGCCCTACCGGGAGTAGCCCCGACGGTTGACAAAACTATAGGAACACCCAA